>NZ_DCYC01000075.1:0-3259 GCF_002330965.1 Arsenicicoccus sp. UBA2120 | reverse complement strand
CCCCCACCCCAGGAGCCCCCAACACATGGCCACAACCCCCACCCAGCACCCCGCAACAGCCGAGACCTCAAGAGCCGTCGAGCTCTACGCCGACCCCATGGCCGCAAGCACTTCGCCCGGCACGCCGCCCCAGGAACGGCGTTGCCGGGCGACGTCGCGCTCCGGGCAGCAGTGCAAGCGGTACGCCATCCGCGGCGCGAACGTCTGCCGCTGGCACGGCGGCGCGGCCCCGCAAGTCCAGGCGGCCGCAGCGCGACGCGTGCAGCAGGAAGAGCTGGAGACCATGGCTCGACGTGCGTCGGCGGATGGCCCCACGGTCACCATGAGCGAGGTCTACACCGAGATGCTCACGACGGCGGGCATGCTGATCGAGTACCGCGACGAGCTCGCGGACCGCAAGGCCGCGGTGACCTCGTGGCGGTCCACCGACGCACGCGGCACGGAGCAGCTGAACGCCATCATCGGCCTCTACGAGGGTGCGCTGCACCGGACGGTGGCGACGCTGGAGCGAATCGCCAGGCTCGACATCGAGGGCCGCAAGGTCCGCCTCTCGGAACTGGAGGTGCGTCGCGTGCTGGGTGCGGTGGAGCGATCGTTGGGCGCGGGTGACCTGTCGCCGGCGCAGCTGTCGGCGATCCGGGCTGAGATGGCGGTGCAGGCGCGTGCGCTCCAGGGGCTGGGTGAGGGGTCGTGAACGCGGGAAACGGCGGACTAGGTATCCGTTTCGGGGGGTATCGTTGCTGGTCACAGGCGCGTGCTAACGGCGTGCTACGTCGGGCGGACCGCTCGTGAGTACGCTCCGGGTCCCTGCCGTGGCCGGCGAGGGTCCGGGCGTGTGGGGCGGCGAGGTCCGTGGGGTGCGCCGGCGGCGGGTCGCGTGACGGGCGGGCAGGACTCGCCGCCTCGGATTGCCGCCGTGCCGCCGGAGTGCGCAGCGTTCCTGCTGGCCACGCTCCGTGAACGGGGGGTGACGTCGCAGACCGTGGCGGCGGCGGTGCAGCGCCGCCACGCCTCCGGCGCCCCGCTCGCGGCCGGTGCCATCACCGCGGGGTGGACGCAGCTGCAGGCGGCCGAGGGGTGGTACATGGCGCGGCTGGCGGGTGCTTCCGCTGGCGGAAGTGCGGAAGTGGTGGCGGCGGAAGTGCCGTCAGGCTTGGAGGCAGTAGAGGTCACCACGGTCGTGGCCGCCGACATGCTCGGCGTCACGGATCGGCGGGTGCGGCAGCTGATCGCGTCAGGTCGGTTGCCGGCCAGGCAGGTCGGGCGGTCGTGGGTGATCGAAAGGGACGCGGTCGTCGCGCTCCGAGAGCGCTAGGAGGCTTGCATGAGTGGCTGGGATGACCCGCAGTGGGCGGAGCTGGACGAAGCTTTCGATCGTGCATACCCGGACGCGCCGGGTGCTCGGGGTCGGCGCGAGAAGCGGCGTCTCGAGGAGACGGCTGGGCCCGTCTCGCCAACCATGGGCGATGGGTGGGCGCAGCTCGATGAGTCGCTGGATGCGATCAGGGCCGCAGCCAATCCCATCGCGCACGCGAGCCTGCAGGAGGGCCAGCCCAAGCGCCGTCCCCTGGCTGACGATGGGTGGGAGGCGGTCGACGAGGTGCTGACGCAGATCTTCCCCGACTCGCCTGCGTCTCAGCTTCGGCTCGAGGAGAAGCGGCTCCGGGAGGCATCTCGGCCGCGGGACGAGGGGTCGCGTGGGTCGTCGCTGCGGGAGTCGGATGGCGGGTCGGCGCTGCTGTCGGCTGCTGGTGCTCGGCCGGGTCGGGGGCTGTCGGGTGAGGCTGCTGGGCGTGAGCTGGAGCTGATGGAGCGGGTCGCGCGGCATCGGGGTGAGCGTGGGGAGCACTTCGCGATCGGGATGGCTGGCCGGGCGCGTGAGCAGGCGATCACGGAGGGTTGCTCGGTGGGCGAGTATCTCGTGCGCCTGGAGCGTGGCGTCGAGTCGTTCGTGTCGTCGGTGCCTCGGGGGCATGGGGTGAGTGGCTCGGTGCGGGAGGCCGCGGTGTCGCCTGGTGGCGTGGGCCGTGTGACTCTGCGTGAGTCGTCGTGGGGCGGTGGCGGGCGTGGCTGAGGGACACAACACGGCCGTCGACGCCGTCGACGAGGTCGGGGTCGTCGAGCGGGACCTGGTCGGGCAGGTGCGGAAGCATGCCGGGCAGGTGGCGTGGTGGACGGCTGATGTCGCGGCGTCTCGGCGCGAGCTGGAGCGTCTGGAGGGGTCGGCTGCGCGGGTGGCGTTGGCGGATCCGGGTGAGCTGGGGCGGGTGACGTCTCGGATCGCGGAGTTGCGTGATCGGGTGGCGATCGGTGGTCAGGCGGTGGAGGAGGCGCGCCGGTTGGAGCAGGCTGCGCGGGCTGAGGCCCTGCGTGGTGAGGCTGATGGGTTGGAGCCGGCGGTTGAGGCTGCTGCCGTGTTGGTGAGTGAGTTTGAGGAGCGGACGACGGAGCTGCTGTCGGCGCTGGAGAAGCACACGCGGCAGGCGTGGTGGCCGGGCGCGTTGGCGGTGGAGGCCTCGGATCGGGGTCTGTTCGCTCCTGGAGCGGAGTCCAACCTGACGATGGGTGTCCCGTTCTTCCAGTCGGGTCGCGATCGGCTGCAGGTGGAGGTCGATCGGTTGCGTGGTCAGCAGCGGTTGCTGCGGGCGGTGGCTGATGGCGGGAACGCGTCGCAGCTGGCGGCGGAGTTCTCGGATGAGCAGCTGCCGGGCGCGTTCCGTGCTGGTGGGTTCGCGGACCTGGGGCGGCCGTCGCCGGAGCGTGCCCTGGTGCGGCAGCGTGAGGGCCTGGTGGAGGACCTGGAGAGCGCTCGGGGGGCGCTGGGCCGGATCGAGAGGACCGTGGCGCAGTGGGCGCGGTCGAAGGCGAAGGCGCTGGCTGAGGCGGCTGAGCGTGGCTGGTCGTCGCCGTCGGTGGATCCGGTCGCGGCGAAGGCGTGGGAGGACCTGTTCGACATGGGTGAGCCGGTGCGGGACCGGGACGGCAGTGAGCGGGCCCCGGAGAGTCTGAGCAAGGCCCGGTCGTGGGTGGCTGAGGCGGAGCGTGCTGTGGCTGCGTTCGATGAGGCGCACCCTGGGTTGGTGTCGGCATGAGGGGGCGGCGGGGGTCTCGGCCGCGGTTGGAGCTGGCGGGTGGTGCCGGGGGTTCGGTCGTGTGGCCGGCTGCCGGTGCTGGGTCGTCGGGGTCGTCGTCTGCGGTTGAGGGCCAGGAGCCGTATGACCCGGTGGAGGTGTTCGGGCGGGGGTGTCAGATGGTCTGT
>NZ_DCYC01000083.1:61070-66208 GCF_002330965.1 Arsenicicoccus sp. UBA2120 | reverse complement strand
CCTACCCCTGCAGCAGTCCCAAGAGCATCTCGTCGGTGCTCAGGGGCCGGTACTGGTGGGCGAAGCCGACGCGGCTGTAGAACTGGGGGTAGTGGCTGAACTGCTTCTCCAGCCCGGGCATGCCGATGAGGATCAGGGCGATCTGGTCGCGGTCGTAGCGGTCCCGTAGGAGCTCGAGCGCGGTGGGGCTCAGGCGTTCGGACTCGTCGACGATGACGAGCTGGACGTAGTTGGTGGTGCGCCGGGTGCCCCACCGGTCCAAGGGGATGCGGTCGGGGGCTTCGACGTGCTGCTGGATGCAGATGCTGGTGCGCGTGATGATCCGGTCCAGGTCCTCGCGCAGCAGCCGCGGGGTGGTCAGGACCCCGGGGGTGTACAGGGCGGTGCGGTTCTTGGCCAGCGCGGCGTAGATCTTGGCGTCGTCATCGCAGCGCGGGCCCCAGTCGGTGAGCAGCTCGTGGGCTTGGTCCCAGTGGGCGTAGCGGCGTGCGGAGACGGTCTTGCCGACCCCGGCCGGCCCGAAGCACAGCCCGATGGTGCGCCCGCGCCGGACGGAGTCGGCGAACTCGGTGAAGCGGCGGTGCTCCTTGGTGACGATGAAGCGTTCGCTCACCTGAGGTCCTCCTTGTAGACCTTGAGCCGCGCCACGGTCGGCACGCGCGGCGGCACGGGCCTGGCAGGGGCGTCGGGGGTGTGGGCGGCGACGACGGCGATCCGCTCGTTGATGCCTCGGCGCAGGGCGCGGCGACGGGCGTTGCGGGCGGCCTGGACGTCCTTGAGGCTGATCTGCTTGGCGTGGTGTTCCTGATCGACGGCGGTGCACAGGAACTGGTCGTGGTCGAAGACGCGGATCTCGGTGATGTCTCTGGGGTCGTAGCGGATGACCACGGGGCGGCCGACGAAGCCGGCGAGGGTCGGTGAGACGTAGCGCATGCCTTGGAAGTGGATGCCGTCGCGGCGCACCGTCCTGGATCGGGCCACGGTCAGCAGCAGCCCGTCCAGCGCCTGGAGGCTGTCGGGAAGGCGTGGCAGCCAGCCGTCGGCGATCCACGCCGACCGCGGCGAGACGCCGAGCTCGCCGTGGGCGCGGTCGTTGTAGTCCAGGACGAACGCCCCGACGGCGGCGTCGAGGTCAGCCAAGGACAGGGCTGGCGCGGGCCAGCGCTCCGCGCCGCTGTGGAGGTGTCCGGGCAGGGTGGTGAGCAGCTCGGTGTTGACCGTGCCGAAGAAGCGCTCGACCTTGCCTCGCCCTTGGGGTCGCGCGACGGCGGAGTGGATCAGGCGGATGTGCAGGTCGACGGCGGTGCGGGCCAGGTGGTCGCTGGTGAAGTCCGACCCGTGGTCGACGTACAACAGGTCGGGGATGCCGCACATCGGCCACCGGGGGTCGGCCTTGGGCCAGATCGCCTGCCGTAGCGCCAGGGCGGTGTGCATCGTTGACGGCGCACCGAAGAAGACCGTGTAGCCGCAGATCGCGCGGGAGCAGTCGTCCATCACGACGGTCAGCCACGGCCGGGCCGGCTTGCCGTCCGTGCCGACGAGCACGATGTCCAGCAGGGTGTGGTCGGCCTGCCACATCGCGTTGGGGCGGTCGGCCGTCCGCCGCAACGCGAGCTCGTACTTGTCCCGGTAGGAGCCTGCTCCCTCGAGGGCGAGGGTGACCATGCCGGGGTCCAGGGCGGTGATGATCGACCGGACGACGCCGTAGGACGGGACCGGCCACGCGGTGCCGGCGCAGACCTTCACCACCGTCCGGTGGATCGCGGCGATCGGTGGGCGGGGCCGGGTCAGCCCGAGCCCTTCGATTAGCGCGATGAGGTCCGCCGGCAGGTGATGCCCGCCCGCGTCCGCCCGCGGCACTCGGCCCAGGGCCGACAGGCCGCCGGCGCGGTAGCGGGCATGCCAGCGTTCCAGCGTGCGCACTCCCAGGCCGTGGTGACGGGCCAGCGCGGCGAGCGGGACCTGGTCCTCGACATGCAGCCGCAGGATCCGCCACCGCCCGTCCGCGTCCACGGCCGGCCTACACGGCGCTCGTGGCTCGTCGTGACGGGGCCGCTGCGGCGGGCGCGCGGTTCAGGGCCCGGTAGATGGTGGTGCGGGAGACGCCGAGCACCTGCCCGATCTGGGCGACGGTCATGTCCTTCTGCTCATACATCCGTCGGGCCGCCCGGACCTGGTCCGCGGACAACGCCGACGGCCGCCCACCGCTGCGGCCCCGAGCACGAGCGGCCGCCAGGCCGGCGTTGGTGCGCTCTCGGATCAGGTCGCGCTCGAACTCGGCCAGTGCCGCGAAGACGTGAAACACCAACCGTCCGCCTGGGGAGGTGGTGTCGATGGTCTCCTGCAACGACCGGAACCCCACGCCGCGGTCGGCCAGGACCTGCAGCTGGTCGATCAGGTGGCGGATCGACCGGCCGAGCCGGTCCAGCCGCCACACCACCAGGGTGTCCCCCGGGCGCAGCTGGTCCAGCAGCTTGTCCAGCTCCGGCCGGTGCTGCAGCGACCCGGAGCCGGTGTCGACGAACACCCGGTAGCACCCGGCCTTGGTCAGCGCATCGACCTGCAGCGACGCGTCCTGATCGGTTGTCGACACGCGCGCGTACCCCAGGAGATGCCCCACGCGTCGACCGTAGCGAAACCCGTCCGACACGGGAAGTATCGCGCCGTAGTTTTCGGCACGCAGTTCCGCTACATCAGGCGCCTCGTCGACGACGCGCGCCGCCCGGCCCTCCGGCGCGTGTAGCGGAATCGTTCGTTTGCGGCACAGGCTGCCGGTTCAGTCAGTGCTGTATAGTTCAGCACATGCTGAGCATTGCTACTCGCCTGGACGTGATGAACCGGTTGGGCCGGGCAATGGCCGACCCAACACGGTCACGGCTCCTGATGGCGTTGTTGGAGCGGCCCGCCTATCCGGCAGAGCTGGCACGCGACCTCGGGCTGACGCGCTCGAACGTGTCGAACCATCTGGCTTGCCTGCGCGACTGCGGCATCGTGGTCGCCGAGCCCGAGGGCCGCCAGACACGTTACGAGATCGCCGACCCGCACCTGGCACGGGCGCTCAACGCACTGGTCGAGGTCACCCTCGCCGTGAACGAGAACGCTCCCTGCATCGATCCTGCCTGCCCTGTTCCCGGGTGCGCCAACGCGGAGCCTGACGCGTGATCGTTTCCTCGGTCCTGCAGGCGATCGGCCTGTTCGTTGCCACCAACATCGACGACATCATCGTGCTCTCGCTGTTCTTCGCCCGGGGCGCAGGGCAACGCGGGACGACGGCCCGGATCACCGCAGGCCAGTACCTCGGGTTCGCCGGCATCCTGGGCACCGCCGTGCTCGTGTCACTGGGCGCGGGAGCATTCCTTCCTGAAGAAGCCATCCCCTACTTCGGGCTCATCCCCCTGGCCCTAGGCCTGTGGGCCGCATGGCGGGCCTGGCGCGGGAGCGACGACGATGACGATGACGCCAAGGTTGAGGGCAAGAACGTCGGCGTCTTGACCGTCGCCGCGGTCACCTTCGCCAACGGAGGAGACAACATCGGCGTCTACGTCCCGGTCTTCCTCAACGTGGGACCTGTAGCCGTGGTCGCCTACTGTGTCGTCTTCCTCCTGCTCGTCGCGATCCTCGTCATGCTGGCCAAGTTCATCGCCACGCGCCGACCGATCGCCGAAGTCCTCGAACGCTGGGAACACGTGCTGTTCCCGATCGTTCTGATCGGCCTGGGCATCGTCATCCTCGTCAGCGGCGGAGCCTTCGGCCTCTGACGCCCTGCCCCGGCCCATGACGCATCTCGGTTGAGAGACTGCACGCACGGAGCGAAGAGCTCCGAGGAGAGGCATGGTGGATAGCCGCGCCGGTGTTGCCATCGCGTGGCCGCGCTGGCAGATCTCGCGGTAGACCCGCGATCACCCCCTGGTTGTCGGCGCCAGCTGACCCGACCGCCACAGAACACCGACAAGGCCCCGCCACCTGAACGCCAAGACCACAACGACGCCTCACGCTCCTCCGGGCGCACCGAGCTGCTCATCATCGACGAAGCCGACAGGCTCAAGAGCACCGGTCTTGAGCAAGTCCGCGACTACTACGACCGCCACCACATGGGCGTCATCCTCATCGGCATGCCAGGCATCGAAAAGCGCCTCGCGCGCTATCCCCAGCTCTACAGCCGCATCGGCTTCGCCCACGAGTACAGACCCCTCGGCCCCGACGAGCTCACCGCTGTCCTCACCACGCGCCTACCCGCCCAGCACGCCGACCACGACCCGATCGCGCACGCCACCGCCCTGGCCACCATCGCTCGCATCACCGCAGGCAACTTCCGGCTCCTGGACCGCCTGGCCACCCAGATCGAACGCATCCAGACCATCAACGACCTCCACACCCTCACCCCAGAGCTCGTCGGCGCCGCCAGAGAAGCCCTCCTCATCGGCCACTGACCGCTACCAGAAGCACGCCACCAAGCGATGCGACTCACAGTGGCGGTTGACGAGGGTGTAGGGCTTGAGGCCGAGGACGCCCGGCTGCTCGTCCGTCACGTTGGCGCCGAGGAGGGGGAAGCGCAGCTGCGAGCGGTAGGTGCGCAGCAGGTCCAGCCCGTAGTTGAACTCGTGGTTGCCGACGACCTGGGCGTCGTAGCCGATGGCGTTGTAGGCGGCGGCCATCGGGTGGGTGAGGCCGGACCGGGTGACAGGGTCCTTGGAGCCGTAGAGATAGGTCATCGGCGTGCCCTGGAGAGCGTCACCGTTGTCGACCACGATCGTGCTCTCGGCGCCCTTGGCCGCCCGGACCTGGTCGATGGCGGAGGCGACCCGGGCGAGGCCGACCGACTCACCCGACCTCTCGGCATACGGCGCGTTCTTGAAGTAGTCCCAGTCCATGACGTTGCCGTGCACGTCGGTGGTGGCGAGGACGGTGAGGTCGAGCGCCTTGTCCTTGCCCCTCCCCTTGCCGGGGTGGTCACCGCCGGCCGCGGCCGTGGCCGGGGACAGTGGCGCCAGGCCGACGAGCGCGAGGGCGACGGTGCTGATGATCGAGGTGCGACGAGCAGACGACATGACGGGGAGGACCTCCGACGTTGGGGCGTGATGGTCGGAGCCTAGGACGAACCGGCGGGCCACGGGAGCCCGGGGTGCCGGGGTGCCGGG
>NZ_DCYC01000083.1:0-60938 GCF_002330965.1 Arsenicicoccus sp. UBA2120 | reverse complement strand
GGGGTGCCGGGGTGCCGGGGGTGCCGGGGGCGTCGGGGGTGCCGGGGTTCGGAGGTATGACGAGGCCCCGGTCACCGCAGGACGGTGACCGGGGCCTCGGTCGTGCTGGGCCTGACGCCGGGCTCAGCGCGAGGCGGCGGCCTGCACGGCATACGGCGTGAGCTCCCCGGCCAGCCGGGGATGCACCATCGCGTGGACGAGCGTGCCCTCGGGCGTGTGCTCCTCGGTGACGACCTCGCCGTCGGCGTGGAGGCGGCTGACCAGGTCGCCGCGGTCGTAGGGCAGCAGCACGTCGACCGGGATCTCGGGCTGCGGGAGCTCCTCGGCGATGAGCCGGCGCAGCTCGTCGACGCCCTCGCCCGTGCGGGCCGACACGACGATCGAGTGCTTCTCGTTGGCCCGCAGGCGCATCAGCACCTCGGGGTCGGCGAGGTCGGCCTTGTTGATGACGGTGACCTCCTTGAGGCGGTCACCGCCCACCTCGGCCATGACCGCGCGCACCGCGCTGATCTGCCCCTCGGGGTCGGGGTGCGAGCCGTCGACGACGTGCAGGAGCAGGTCCGACTCGCCGACCTCCTCGAGCGTAGAGCGGAAGGCCTCGACCAGCTGGTGGGGCAGCGCCCGCACGAAGCCCACGGTGTCGGCCAAGGTGTAGGGCCGCCCGTCCGGGGTCTCGGCGCGGCGCACCGTCGGGTCCAGCGTCGCGAAGAGCTGGTTCTGCACGAGCACACCCGCGCCGGTGAGGCGGTTGAGCAGCGAGGACTTGCCGGCGTTGGTGTAGCCGGCGATCGCCACGCTGGGGATCTCGTTGGCCTTGCGGCTGGAGCGCTTGGCGTCGCGGCCGGTCTTCATCCGGCGGATCTCGCGCTTGAGCTGCGCGATCTTGGTGTTGATGCGGCGCCGGTCGAGCTCGATCTTGGTCTCACCGGGGCCGCGGGAGCCGATGCCGACACCGCCGGCGGCCTGGCCGCCGGCCTGACGGGACATCGACTCGCCCCAGCCGCGCAGGCGCGGCAGGAGGTACTGCAGCTGGGCCAGCTCGACCTGCGCCTTGCCCTCACGGGACTTGGCGTGCTGGGCGAAGATGTCGAGGATCAGCGCGGTCCGGTCGATGACCTTGACCTTGACGATGTCCTCGAGCGCGCGCCGCTGGCTGGGCGTGAGCTCGCCGTCGCAGATGACGGTGTCGGCGCCCTCGGCGACCACGATGTCGTGCAGCTCGGCCGCCTTGCCGCTGCCGAGGAAGGTGCCGGCGTCGGGGCGCTGACGACGCTGGATCACGCCGTCCAGGACGGTTGACCCGGCGGTCTCGGCGAGCGCCGCGAGCTCGCGGATCGAGTTCTCGGCGTCGGTCGCGGTGCCCTCGGTCCAGACGCCGGCGAGGACGACGCGTTCCAGGCGCAGCTGGCGGTACTCGACCTCGGTGACGTCCTCGAGCTCGGTGGAGAGGCCACCGACGCGCCGCAGGGCGGTGCGCTCCTCGCGGTCGAGCTGGTCGCCGTCGTAGCCGTGGTCGCTCTCGTCGTCGAGCTGGGACCGGTCGAACGGTGCGTCCTCGTCAGCGAGCGCCTCGGCGCGGGACTGGAAGAGGTCGAAGTGTGGAGTAGAAGTCATATCCCCTCAAGGGTCGCACGGGCCACACCTGGGCGGCGAGCCAATAACTGCAACGTCCGACAGCCCTGCCGTATGCCGCGCCCGACGCGATCCGGGGTCCGGGCAACGGGCGACGGGACGACGACCCGAACTGAGCTCCCAGCTCAGTGTGTGCCGCCCACGAGCCCGCGAACGGCCACCAGACGACCCTTACTGAGCCCCCAGCTCAGGGCGTGTCGTCGGGCGAGGCGCCGAGCAGGCGCACGAGGAGGGTGCGCAGCTGCTCCTGGTCGGCGACGGACAGGGACCCGACGTAGGACCCGACCTGGCTCGCCCGGTCGGCCTCGATGCGCGCTCGCACGGCCCGGCCCTGCTCGGTGAGCTCGACCACGGTGGCCCGGCGGTCGGTGGGGCTCGGGGCTCGTCGCAGCAGACCCGCACCCTCGAGGGCGTCGATGACCTCGGTGGCCGAGCGCGGCGCGATGCCCAGCCGCTCGGCGATGACGGAGGGCCGCACCTCGCACTCCCCCTCGAGCCGCGACACGGTCCCGAGGGCCCGCGACTGGTGCGGGGTGATGCCGTACGGCTCGAGCGCGGCGACCTTGAGGCGGCGCATCTCGCGACCGGCCTGCATGAGCAGCGAGGGCAGGTCGGCATCGGGGCGGTTCGTCATACGACCATCTTGCCATGCCACCTCATAGTGAGGTAACCTCACCATATCACCTCACGAAGGACGTGATCATCACGACAGTCTCCCCCGACCTCGGCGGCCCGGCTCCGGGCCGCGGCAACCGCGCCGGCCTGCGCGTCAGCAAGGCCGACCTCGCCCAGCTCGACGAGCACCCCGTTCCCCTCTCGCGCGTCGCGCGACTCTTCGCCCCGCACGCGCTGCCCATGGCCGTCGTGCTCGGGCTCATCGTCCTCACCGCGATCATCGGCCTCGCCCCACCGTTCCTGACCAAGGCTCTCATCGACGACGCCATCCCCCACCAGGACGTCCCGCTCCTGCTCACGCTCGTCGGCGGCATCCTCGCCGTCACCGTCGTGACCCAGCTCTTCGGCGTCGTGCAGACCTGGCTCGCGACCCGCACCGGCCAGCGCGTCATGCACACGCTGCGCACCGACCTGTTCGCGCACCTGCAGCGCCAGCCCCTCGGGTTCTTCACCCGCACGCGCGGCGGCGAGCTGCAGAGCCGGCTCACCAACGACATCAACGGCATGCAGGGCGTGGTCACCGACTCGGCCACCTCGATCGCGAGCAACGTCACGACCGCGATCGGCACCGCCGTGGCCATGGCGGCCCTGTCCTGGCGCCTGTCACTGATCAGCCTGGTCGTCCTGCCGCCCGCCATCTGGCTGAGCCGCCGGGTCGCCCGCCTGCGCCGCAGCGTCCAGACCCGCGCCCAGCGCACGCTCGCCGACATGCAGACCCAGATCGAGGAGTCCCTGTCCATCAACGGGGTCGTGCTCGCCAAGACGATGGGCGCGGGTCCCGCTCTGTCGCAGCGGTTCTCGCGGTCCTCCGAGACGCTGACCGAGCTCGAGCTGCAGTCCCAGATGGCGGGCCGGTGGCGCATGGGGACGATGTCGATCATCTTCGCCGCCATCCCGGCGCTCATCTATCTCGCCGCTGGGCTGCCCGCGACCGGGCAAGGCATGTCGATCGGCACGCTCGTGGCGTTCACCGGGCTGCAGGCCGGGCTCTTCCGCCCCCTCATGGGGGTGCTCAACGTCGGCATCCAGCTCACGACGAGCAAGGCGCTGTTCAGCCGCATCTTCGAGTACCTCGACCTCCCCGCGACCATCACCGACCCGGAGCATCCGGTCCTCCTCGACCCCGAGCAGGTCCGCGGCGAGGTGCGCTTCGAGGGAGTGACGCTGCGCTATCCCGGCGCCGACCGGGACGCCCTCCACGAGGTCGACCTCACCGTCCCCGCCGGCTCCACCGTCGCCCTGGTCGGCGCCACGGGGTCCGGCAAGTCGACGCTCGCGGCCCTGGTCAGCCGCCTGCACGACCCCGACGCGGGACGCGTGACCATCGACGGCGTCGACCTGCGTCAGCTCCGTCTCGACACCGTGACCGGGATCGTCGGCACGGTCAGCCAGGACCCTTACCTGCTGCACGCGTCCATCGCCGACAACCTCCGGTATGCCCGACCCGGCGCCACCGACGAGGAGGTCGTCGCGGCCGCCGGCGCGGCGCAGGTCCACGACCTGATCGCCTCCCTCCCCGACGGCTACGACACCGTCGTCGGCGCCCGCGGCTACCGCTTCTCCGGCGGCGAGAAGCAGCGGATCGCGCTGGCCCGCACCATCCTTCGCGACCCGCGCGTCCTGGTCCTCGACGAGGCCACCAGCGCGCTCGACAACCGCACCGAGCGCGCCGTCCAGGAGGCACTGGACCACCTGAGCCGCGGCCGCACCACGATCACGATCGCCCACCGCCTCTCGACGGTGCGCGACGCCGACCAGATCGTCGTGCTCGACCACGGCCGCGTGGTCGAGGTCGGCACCCACGACCAGCTCCTCGCCCTCGAGGGCCGGTATGCCGGCCTCGTGGCAGCCCAGGAGCGCTCGACCGACGCCCTGCTGGCGACCGCGGCTGTGTGACACGCGAACGGTGACCTGTACCCGGTTTCACCAGACGACCCAAACTGAGCTCCCGGCTCACGAAGCGCCGCCCACGCGCCCCCCGCGCCACGATCGTGAGGGTTTGGTCCAAGATTCTTGGACGAAACCCTCACGATCTTGGGGCGGGGGCGGGGGCGGGGTCAGTCGAGGTCCCGGACCTTGTCCAGGTGCGGGTGCTCGCCTCGGGCGGGCAGGTCCGGCGAGGGGCCGACGAGGTGCTCGACCTCCGGCAGGGCGTCGTCGACGCGGCGTCGGGACACGAGGATCGCGGCGGCGATGATCGCCAGGGCGAGGAGGGCGATGCCCGCGCGGAGCCACGGTGAGGCTCCGGCGCCGACCGACATCTGCACGACGGCGGGGGCGATGAGCACGGCGACGAGGTTCATCACCTTGATCAGCGGGTTGATGGCCGGGCCGGCGGTGTCCTTGAACGGGTCGCCGACCGTGTCGCCGATGACCGTGGCGGCGTGGGCGTCGGAGCCCTTGCCGCCGTGGGCGCCGTCCTCGACGAGCTTCTTGGCGTTGTCCCACGAGCCGCCCGCGTTGGCCAGGAAGACCGCCATCAGCACGCCAGCTCCGATCGCGCCGGCGAGGAAGCCCGCGAGGGCGCCGAAGCCCAGCCCGAAGCCGACCATGATCGGGGCCAGGGCCGCGAGCAGTCCGGGAGTCGCCAGCTCTCGCAACGAGTCTCGGGTGCAGATGTCGACGACGCGGGCGTACTCCGGGAGCTCGGTGCCGTCCATGATCCCCGGGTGCTCGCGGAACTGGCGACGCACCTCGAGGACGATGGCGCCGGCGGCGCGCGTGACGGCGTCGATCGCGAGGCCGGAGAAGAGGAAGACCACCGCCGCGCCCAGGATCAGCCCGACGAGCACGTTGGGCGAGGTCACGGCATACCCGCTGACCGCCTCGGAGGTGTCGCGCCCGGCCTCGGCGAGGGCCGTGATGACGGCGTCGTTGTAGGAGCCGAACAGCGCCGTCGCGGCCAGCACCGCCGTCGCGATGGCGATGCCCTTGGTGATCGCCTTGGTGGTGTTGCCCACCGCGTCCAGGTCGGTGAGGACCTGCGCGCCGGCCTCGTCGACGTCGCCGGACATCTCGGCGATGCCCTGGGCGTTGTCGCTGACGGGACCGAAGGTGTCCATCGCCACGATGACGCCGACGGTGGTGAGCAGACCGCAGCCGGCCAGGGCGATGAGGAACAGTGACACGATGACCGAGCCGCCACCGAGCAGGTAGGCGAGGTAGACCGCACCCGCGATGACCGTGGCGGTGTAGACCGCGGACTCCAGGCCGACGCCGATGCCGGACAGAATGACGGTCGCCGCGCCGGTGACGGACGTGCGGGCGACGTTGCGCGTGGGCTCGGACTCGGTGTCGGTGTAGTGGCCGGTGATCTTGAGGATCACGGCGGCGAGGATGATGCCCAGCAGCACGGCGCCGATGGCCAGCAGGCGCGGGTCGCGGTCGATGCCAGCAGTCTCGGCGCCCCGCAGCTCGGCGAACGTGCCGGGGAGGTAGACGAACGCGGCGATCGAGCACAGCACGGCGGACACGACGGCCGCGATGGCGAAGCCGCGGTTGATCGCGGTGAGCCCGCTCTCGCCGGGGCGCGAGCGGGTGACGTAGATGCCGAGGACGGCCGTCAGCACGCCGATGGCCGGCACGATCAGCGGGAAGACGAGGCCCTGCTCGCCGAAGGCGGCCTTGCCGAGGATGAGGGCCGCGACGAGGGTCACGGCGTAGGACTCGAACAGGTCGGCCGCCATGCCGGCGCAGTCACCGACGTTGTCGCCCACGTTGTCGGCGATCGTCGCGGCGTTGCGGGGGTCGTCCTCGGGGATGCCCTGCTCGACCTTGCCGACCAGGTCGGCGCCGACGTCCGCGGCCTTGGTGAAGATGCCGCCGCCGACGCGCATGAACATCGCGAGCAGCGCCGCCCCGAAACCGAATCCCTCGAGCACCGCGGGCGCCTCGGCGCGATAGATCAGCACCACCACGCTCGCCCCGAGGAGGCCGAGACCCACGGTCGCCATACCGACCGCTCCCCCGGTGCGCACCGCGAGGGTGAACCCGGGCGCCCGATGGCCGTCGCGGGCCGCCGCGGCGACGCGGACGTTGGCCTGGACGGCGAGGGTCATGCCGAGGTAGCCGATGAACGCCGAGAACAACGCGCCCACCACGAAGAAGAGGCTCCGTCCGATCCGGACGGAGCCGTCGTCGGCCGGCAGGAGGAACAGCAGGGCGAACACCACGAGGACGAAGATCGCCAGGGTGCGCAGCTGCCGGTTGAGGTAGGCGCTCGCGCCCTCCTGGATGGCGGCGGCCACCCGCTGCATCCCCGGCGTCCCCGTGTCGGCACGCAGCACCTGCGAGCGCAGCACCGTGCCCACCACGAGAGCCAGCAGCGAGACCGCCGCGATCACCGCGACGATCGTGATGCTCCCCCCGGACACGGGGACGTGGTCCCCGGCGGCCTGGATCGGTCGGGTGGTGGGAAGGCTCGTGGCTGGCAGCTGGGTGATGGCGACGAGAGCTCGCATCCGTCCTCCTTGACGTGCGGCTACGGACGGTGAGCACCGCCCTCAGGTGGCTCGCAGTCTAGGGTGGTGCGACCCACATGACCAGGGGGCCTCGACGGCGCGTCGTGAGGGCGTCAGTGTCCCTGCGGCGCAAGCTCCTTGGTGTAGAGCACCTGGCCGAGCCCGTTGCGCAGGCTCACCGTCATCGTGCCCGCGCGATCGACCTCGGTGTAGCCGAAGAACATCGCGCGCTGGTCCCGCGGTGACTGGTTGGCGTGGCGCGGCACCCCCTGGAAGAGCACCTGCGGCCCGAAGGTCGCGTCCATCTGGTTGGGGCCGAACCCGCCCGCGCTGATCGGGCCGGCGACGAACTCGTGGAAGCCGTCGAAGTCGGTGAAGGCCGCCTTGGCCGGGTCGTAGTAGTGCGCCGCGCAGTAGTGCACGTCGGCCGTGAACCACACGACCCCGCGGATCTTGCGGCGCTTGATCTCGCTGAGGAGGTAGGCGAGCTCCAGCTCGCGGCCCAGAGGTGCACCCGGATCGCGGTTGGCGATCGCCTCGATGACGGTGCCGTCCGGCACGATGATGCCGATCGGCATGTCGGCGGCGATGACCTTCCACGTCGCCCGGGAGCGCTGCAGCTCGCGCAGCAGCCAGTCGACCTGCTCGGTGCCGAGGAAGGCCGTCCGCTGCTTCTCCAGCGAGGGGGTGTTGGCGCCGCGGTAGGTCCGCATGTCCAGGCTGAACACGTCCAGGTGGGCGCCGCGCTCGACCTTGCGGTAGACGCGGGGAGCCTGTCCCAGGTCGCGCACCCCGCGGCCGTGCCGGTCGGCGATCGGCATGAACTCGAAGAAGGCCTGGCGGGCGCGGGTCGCCAGCACGTCCACACGCCGCTCACGGGCGTAGCGCGGGTCGTCGAGCACCTCGCCGGGATACCAGTTGTTGGTGGTCTCGTGGTCGTCCCACTGGCTGATGACCGGGACGTCGGCGTACATGCCGCGCAGGTTCTTGTCCATGAGGTTGTAGCGGTAGCGCCCCCGGAACTCGTCCAGCGACTCCGCGACCTTGGCCACCTGCGGGGTGACCACGTTGCGCCATACCTGGCCGTCCGGCTCGACCACCCGCTCCTGGATCGGGCCGTCGGCATAGATGTTGTCGCCGGAGTGGATGAGGAAGTCCGGGCGCAGCTCGTGCATGGCGCGGTAGGCGACCATCCCGCCGAGGTCGGGGTTGATGCCCCAGCCCTGGCCCGCCGTGTCGCCGGTCCACACGAAGCTCGTCGGTGCGTCGTGGACGGCGGCGGTGCTGAGGTGCCCGACGCCACCTCGCCCCGGTGCCCGTCGAGGTCCTCGAACTGCACGCGGTACTCGTAGTCGCGGCCGGGCGCGAGGCCCTTGAGCTCGAGCTTGGCCGTGAGGTCGCTGCGCGGCGTCGCCCAGGGTCCGGCCAGCTCGCGCCAGGAGCCTCGACGACCGCCCGAGGTCAGGCGCACGACCATGCGGCCGGGACGGTCGGACCGCGACCACACCACGGCGGAGCGGGAAGTGACGTCGCCCGCCTGCACCCCGCTCGGCAGCGTGCTGCGCCCACGGACGAGTGCGGGGCTGCCGCCGGCCGCCACGGAGGTCGACTGACCGAGGGCGACGAGGCCGGCGCCGCCGAGGGCGCCGGTGAGCAGGGAACGGCGAGAGACGTTGGCCATGACGGCGACTCTGCGCCTCTCGGGTGAACGGGCGGGGTGCGCCCGGGTGACGGTCCGGCAAACCACGCCGTATGCCGCGGGCTAGGGTCTGACGTGATGAACGAGCAGCAGGAGCACTACTTCACGTCGAGCGAGCCGGCGACCGAGGCCGAGCGCCGGTCGATCCGCCTCCGCCTGGCCGACCGCACCGTGGACGTCGAGACCGCCCCCGGCACCTTCTCCCCCGACGGCCTCGACAAGGGCACCGCCGTGCTGCTCGCGGAGGCACCACCGCCGCCGGCCGCCGGCACCTTCCTCGACCTCGGCTGCGGCTGGGGGCCGATCGCCCTGGCGCTGGCGCTGCGCTCCCCCGACGCCACGATCCACGCGGTCGACGTCAACGAGCGCTCCCTGGACCTCACCCGCCGCAACGCGGAGTCGTTGGGCTGCACCGGGATCCGCGCGATGACGGCGGAGGAGGTGCCGGCGGGCACGGCATACGACCTGATCTGGTCCAACCCCCCGATCCGGGTCGGCAAGGCCGTGCTCCACGACCTCATGCGCACGTGGCTGCCGCGGCTCGCGCCGGACGGGCACGCCTATCTCGTCGTGCAGAAGAACCTCGGCTCGGACTCGCTGCAGGCCTGGATCGAGCGCGAGCTGGGTCCAGGGCTGCAGGTCGAGCGGTTCACGAGTGCCAGGGGATTCCGGGTCCTGCACGTCCGGAGGGTCGCGGGCTAGACCGGCCTAGACTGGGTCCCCGTGACGATCGACGACAACGCCCACGACGGCCAGGGACAGCTCGAGGACATGCGCTTCCACTCGCGCAAGTGGGTCAAGCCCGAGGACCTCAACGCCAACCACACGCTCTTCGGCGGGAGCCTGCTGCGGTGGATCGACGAGGAGGCCGCGATCTACGCGATCATCCAGCTCGGCAACGAGCGCACGGTCACGAAGTACATGTCGGAGATCAACTTCGTCTCCAGCGCGCGACAGGGCGACATCATCGAGATGGGCCTGCTGCCGACCCGCTGGGGCCGCTCCTCCCTGACGCTGCGCTGCGAGGTGCGCAACGTGTTCACCGGCAAGAGCATCATCACGATCGACGAGATCGTCATGGTGGCCCTGGACGACGAGGGCAACCCGAGGCCGCACGGTTACGACTCCATCACCTTCGACCGCGACCGGGTGCCCGCGCGGCTGCGCATCGAGCGAGTCGAGCCACCAGTCCGCTGAGGGGTCACCTCCCGACGCCGAGTCCGCCGAGTGGTCACGTCCCGAACGTCGGGACGTGACCACTCGGCGGAGGGGCGGGGGGGGGTCAGCGGTGGCGGGGCTTGCTGGGCTTGCTGGGCTTGCTGGGCTTGCTGTGCTTGCTGTGCTTGTCGAGCTTTCCCTGGTGAACCACCATCGCGGACCCACCGCCACCGCGGGTCGGCTCGGCCCCGGCGTCGAACAGGTTGCGCCCGAGGACGCGGATCGCGGTGCCGCGCCCGATGGTCTCGGCCGGGGTCATCGGCTGCCCGAGTGCCTTGAGCGCCGCTCCGGTCGCGCTGTTGATGAGCTGCGGCTCGGCGGTCGCCGCCGTGTTGCGCGACGAGATCCGCCGCGCTCCGAGCGCACCCATCGCCGTCTTGTCCCGGTCGATGACCTCGACGATCGTCTGCGCGGTGGTCGTGATGATCGTCGCGCCGCCGGCGGCACCGGCCGCCATGAACGGCCGGCCGCCCTTGAGCACGATCGACGGGCTCATCGACGAGCGCGGACGCTTGCCCGGCGCGGGCAGGTTGGGGTCAGGGACGCCCTCCGTCATCGGCCTGAAGTTGAAGTCGGTCAGCTCGTTGTTGAGCAGGAAGCCGCGACCGGGGACCACCATGCCGCTGCCGCCGAACTGCTCGATGGTCAGGGTGTATGACGCGACGTTGCCCCACTTGTCGGCCACCGTGAGGTGCGTGGTGGCCTGGCCGTCGTTGCCCTGGCCGGCCTTGCCGAGCGCAGTGCCGCAGCCGCCGTAGGCCCCGTCGGGGTTGCCGAAGGCGATGGGACGCTGCTGCGCCTTGGCCGGGTCGAAGCCGCACGCCCGCTCCCGCGCGAAGCCCTGCGACACCAGCTGCTGGCGCGGCACGCCGGGCACGTCGCCCACCCAGCGGTTGCGGTCGGCGAACGCCGTGGCGGTGGCCTCGGCGAAGCGGTGGTAGTACTGCACGTCGTCGACGTCGTGCAGCGCGACGCCCGTGCGCTCGGCATACTCCTCGAGCAGGTTGAGGGTCTCGGCGACGGCGATGCCGCCCGAGGACGACCCCGCCATGCCGTAGTAGTCGTGGCCCTCGTAGGTCGAGTGGATGGGGGCCAGTCGCTTGACCTGGTAGCGACCGAGGTCGGCCGTGGTCATGGTGCCGCTGGGGACCATCACGCCGGGCACGGTGACCGGCGTGTTGACGACCTTGGCGATGTCCTGGGCGATCCCGCCGCGGTAGAGAGCCGACGGACCGCGGCGGCGCAGCTCGGCGTAGGTCGCTGCGAGGTCCGGGTTGCGCAGGACCGTGCCCGCCTCGACCGGCTTGCCGCCGGGGAGGAAGAGCGAGGCGGTCGCCGGGAACTGCGCGAACCGCTTGGCGTTGTCGGCGGTGGCGGTCTCGAACGCGTCGTCGACGACGAAGCCACGACGCGCGATCTCCTCGGCCGGGGCCAGCATCTGGCTGAACGACCGGGTGCCGTAGTCCTGCAGGGCCGCCTGCCAGGTCGCCACGGTGCCCGGGACCCCCACGGACAGGCCCGAGTTGACGGCCTTGGTGAAGTCCATCGGCTTGCCGCCCTCGAGGAAGGACGTCTCGGTCATGCCGGCCGGGGCGGTCTCGCGCCCGTCGATGGTCGACACGCGCTTGGTGCGGGCGTCGTAGTAGACGAAGTAGCCGCCACCGCCGATGCCGTTGGCGTAGGGCTCGACGACGCCGAGGGCGGCCGCCGTCGCGACGGCGGCGTCGGCCGCGTTGCCCCCGCGCTTGAGCACGTCGATGCCCACCTGGCTGGCGACCGGGTCGACGCTGGCGACGGCCCCGCCGGAGCCGGTCATGGTGCCGGTCTTGGGCAGGGTGTGACCGACAGGCCCCTGGTCACGGGGGGCGGGACGCTGCGGGACCGGCGTGGCGCCGGCGGTGGTGAGGGAGGCGGCGGCGGTGACAGGCAGGGCCAGCGCGAGGGCGAGGACGCCCCGGAGCGTGGCCGACGGACGAGGTCCGCGGGGGCTGGGTGCAGTCATCTGCGGAAACTAGGCGCTGGGACATCTCGGGCAGAAGGGGCGATCCAGCATGTGGGACATCCGTCCGGAAGTGGTGCGTGAGTCGTCCCAGGGCGTGGACAGATCGGCCAGCGATCGCCCGGTCAGCAGCCGGCTAGCGCCGGGGAGGCAGCTCGACGGTGCCGTCGGCGACCAGGGCTGCCGGGCCGGAGAGCTCGACCTGGTCGCCGGGCAGGGCGCGGACGTGCACCGTGCCGCCGGGCACGTCGACCCGCCAGAGGTCGGTGACCTGGTCCCGGGGTGCCCCGTCGGCTCCGGCGTCGCCCCCGCCGGCCCACCAGCGGACCGCGAGCGCCGCGGCAGCGGCCCCCGTGCCGCAGGATCGGGTCTCCCCCACCCCGCGCTCGTGCACGCGCATGCGGATGTGCCCCGGCCCGAGCACCTGCACGAACTCCACGTTGGTGCCCTCGAGGGGCGTCGGCTGCACGAGCGGCGCTCGGGTGAGGTCGAGCTCGTCGAGCTCGCGGCCGGCGGGCAGCATGACGACGGTGTGCGGGTTGCCGAGGTCGAGCGACAGGGCGGGGACGGCCTCGTGGTCGTCGACCTTGACCAGCGCGTCCGAGCCCTGCGCAGCAGCCTCGGCGGGCGAGCTCAGCCGCCAGGGTCCGAGGTTGACCGCGTATGACGTGTCCCCCGTCTCGCCATCGCCTGCACCTCGGCCGTCGCCGCCGTCGCCACCACCGACGCCCACGCGGACGCGCTTGAGCCCGGCGCGGGTCGCGATCGCGAACTCCGGGTCCTGCTCGAGGCCCTCGCGGCGCAGGTAGGCCGCGAAGACCCGCGTGCCGTTGCCGCACATCTCGGCGACCGACCCGTCGGCGTTGCGGTAGTCCATGAACCAGCGCGCGTCCGACGCCTGGTCCATGACGGTGGGCTCGCCCGCGAGCGCCGTGGGGACGACCCGGATGACGCCGTCGCCGCCGATGCCCGCGCGGCGGTCGGCGAGCCAGACGACCTCGCTGGGGGACAGCGGGATCGAGCCCTGCGCGTCAGGGACGAGGACGAAGTCGTTCTCGGTGCCGTGGCCCTTGGTGAAGTCCAGCCGCCGGGGGCTGCCCACGGGCGCGGACGGGTCGGAGGTCATGCCTCATTGTCTCCTGCGCGCTGGGCCGGGGCTGACAGGCCGGGCAGCGACGTCAGCGACGTCAGCACACGCGCGTGCACCTCGTCGTGCAGGTCGCCGATGGGACGCTCCCCCGTGGCCACCGCGGTGGCGTCGTGCCAGGTGATCCGGGGGTCGGGGCGGAACCACGCCTCCTGGCGTCGGGCGAGCTTGCGAGTGAGGGTGGCCGTCAGCTCCTTGGCGTCGTCCTCGGACAGGTCGCCGTCCAGCTGGGCCAGGGCCTGGGCGTAGCCGAGCGCCTTGCTCGCGGTGCGCCCGTCGCGGAGCCCGGCGGCGTCCAGCGCCCGCACCTCGTCCAGCAGCCCCTGCTCCCACATGCGGTCGATGCGCAGGCCGAGGCGCTCGTCGAGCACCGGCCGGTCCACACGCAGCCCGACGACGACCGTGGGCAGGCGATGGGTGCGCTCCGGCATGGTCGCGCTGAAGGGTTGCCCCGTCAGCTCGATGACCTCCAGCGCGCGCACGACGCGCCGGGCGTTGGTGGGCAGGATCTGGTCGGCGGCGACGGGGTCCAGCCGTCGGAGCCGCTCGACGAGCGCCGGCAGGCCCGCCGCGTCGTCGCCGACCTCCGCCTCGAGCCGACGGCGGACGTCGGGATCGGTGGGCGGGATGTCGAGCAGGTCCAGCGCGGCCCGCACGTAGAGCCCCGACCCCCCGACCAGGACAGGGACGAGCCCACGTCGCCGGACCTCGTCGATGTCGGCGCGCGCCTCGCGCTGGTAGGCCGCGACGCTCGCCTCGTCCCGCACGTCGAGGACGTCCAGCTGGTGGTGCGGGATCCCTTGTCGCTCAGCCACGCTCAGCTTGGCGGTGCCGACGTCCATCCCGCGATAGAGCTGCATCGCGTCGGCGTTGACGACCTCGCCGCCGAGCCGTGCGGCCAGGGCTACCCCGAGGTCGGACTTGCCGGTGGCGGTGGCCCCGACGACGGCGACGACGGGTGGCAGGGCGGGGTCCGGCATACGTGCCATTGTCCCAGAGCGAGTGACAAGGACCGGTCGCGTGGGGCAGGGTGGTCGGCGGAGCGCACCGTGCCGGCGACGGCCCGAGGTGCTCCTGACCTGGCCCCGATTGGAAGGAGACGGCGATGAGCATGTCCGACAACATGAAGGACAAGGCCACCGAGGCTGCGGAGCAGAACCCCGAGAAGGTCGAGCAGTTCTCCGACCAGGGCATCGAGCGAGCTGGCGACCAGCTCGACGAGCGCACTGGTGGGCAGCACTCCGACAAGATCGACTCTGTGCAGCAGCAGGGCGACGAGCGCGTCGGCGACAACAGCCAGTGACGTCGTCCCGCTGACGGCTCCGGCCGTCGCCTCACGACGCGAGAGGCCGTCACCCCTCGAGGGTGGCGGCCTCTCCCCGTGCCCGCACGAGATCGCGGCCGACCTCGACCAGCAGGTCCACGACGGTGCGCACGGCCAGGCGCTCGTGCCTCTCGCGGCGGGACAGCGCAAAGATCGAGCGGTGCGCCCGGACACCCTGCAGAGGCCGTATGACGACCCCCTGGCGTGAGCGCGTGGTGAAGCGAGGGAGGAGACCCAGACCCTCGCCGGACGCCACCAGCGACTCGACCAGCCGGTTGTCGCGCAGGCGGTAGCGGCGCTCCAGGGGCGCCCCGAGGTCACGCTCGATGCTCCCCATGACCGTGTCGAAGGGGTAGCCGACCGGCACGCCGACCCAGGTCGTGCCGGCGAGGTCCGCGGGGCGCAGGGCCGTGCGCCCCGCCAGCGGGTGGCTCGCGGGCAGCGCCACGTCGATGGGCTCGCGGGCGATGACGCGGCGCACGAGACCGTCCTTGACGCTCGCCGCTCCCGGCGTGAGGCTGTGCGCCACCACCACGTCCACGTCGCGGGCCCGCACCGCGAACTCCGCCTCGGGGACGTCGAAGTCGTCGATCTCCAAGTGGATCTGCGTGCTGCTGAGGCGCTGGAGGAGACCGGGCAGCAGCGCCTCTCCGGCGCTGGGCAGCGTGCCGATGCTGACCGTGCCGGCGGGGGTGCCGACGAGCTCGTCGAGCCGTCCATGGACCCGGGCGAGCACCTCGCCGACCTCGTCCGCGCCGGCCGCGAGCAGGCGGCCCTCGGGCGTCAGCCGGAGGCGCCGGCCGTCGGGCTCGACGAGGCGCACCCCGATCTCCCGCTCCGCGGTGCGCAGCTGCTGGGAGACCGCGGAGGGCGTGCGGTGGGTGGCCGCGGCGACGGCGGCCAGGGTCCCGCGGTCGGCCAGGTCACGGAGGAGCTCGAGGTGACGCAGATCCATGAAGCCAACCTAATGCTTTGCGTCATGGATCGTCGCTTGCCCTGAACGGTCGCGGAGCCGGACGATGGGTGCATGCCGATGACCCACCGCGCCCTCGCGGCCCTCGTGGCCGTGCTCTGGGGCGTCAACTTCCTGGCGATCCACACCTCGCTGGAGCAGTTCCCGCCGTTGTTCCTCGTCGCCCTGCGCTTCGCGATCATCGCGGTGCCCACGATCCTGCTCGTGCCTCGTCCCGACGTGCCGCTGACGTGGCTGGTCGGCTACGGGCTGGGGTTCGGGACGGTGCAGTTCATCGGGCTCTACCTCGGCATGGCCATGGGCTTCCCGGCCGGCCTGGCGTCGCTCGTGCTCCAGGCGTCGGCGCCGTTCACCGTGGTGCTGGGTGCGCTGCTGCTCGGCGAGCGGGTGGGGCTGACGCAACGCGTCGGGGTCGCCGTGGCGGTGGGTGGGCTCGTGCTGGTCGGCGTGTCACGGGCGACGGCGACGAGCGTGCTGCCCTTCGTGCTGGTGGTGCTCGGCGGGCTGGGGTGGGCCTTCGGCAACCTGTGCAGCCGCCTGGCGCGCGCGCCCAAGCCCCTGCACCTGACCCTATGGATGTCCGTGGTGCCGCCGCTGCCCATGCTGGTGCTGTCGTTGCTGGTGGAAGGGCCCGCGCGCATCGCGTCGTCCCTCGGCACGTCGGTGTCGGCCGCGGCGGCGCCGGCGTGGGTCGGCCTCGCCTACACCGTGCTGCTCGGCACCGTCGTCGGCTCCGGCATCTGGGTGTGGCTCATGGCGCGGCACCCGGCGGGGGTGGTGGCGCCATACTCGCTGCTCGTCCCCGTCGTCGGGATCCTCACCGCCTGGCTGGTGCTCGGCGAGCGCCCCACCGCGATCGAGCTGCTCGGCGGTGTCCTCGTGATCGCGGGCGTGCTCTGGTCCGGGCGAAGGCCCCGCAGCGGCCTCGCGGTGCCTAGGGTGGAGGGCACCGATCGACTCGAAGGAGCCACACCATGACCGAGATGCGTGACGAGCAGCTGCCCGAGGGTGCCAAGGCCGCGCAGGAGGCCGCCGCGGAGGCAGCCCCCGGCCAGGCCGACATCGCCCACGACTCCCCCGACGCCGACCACGGCCAGATGCAGCAGGCCGCGACCGAGGGGTCGACCGACACCGGCACCGGAGCGGTGACCGGCAGCGGGATGCCCGACTGAGGTCAGGTCAGGCGCCGCAGGCGGGGCCGCTGCGCACCGTGACCGCGCTCGCGGCGGGCCTGCCGATCGACGGCATCCCCAGCGAGACCGCGGGCTTGCCCGGCACCGGCGCGTCCTGCAGCGCGGTCCAGGCGTCCCCGCCCGCCGTGCGACGCGCGCGATAGGTCCCTCCCGCGAGCGCCCCGTCCGCGACGAGGTGGTGGGGGGCGCCATACGTCACGTCGACCTCGACCACGTCGCCCGGCCGGGCGCGCTCGGCCCCCTCGGGCACCGCGAAGTGCACGAGGCGGTTGTCGCGCGCGCGGCCGGACATCCGCGCGGTCTCGGCGTCCTTGCGCCCCTCGAACGGCGCGACCAGCACCTCGACCGTGCGCCCCTCCTGCCTGCGGTTCTCCTCCCAGGAGATCCGGTCCTGCAGGGCGATGAGCCGGTCGAAGCGCTCCTGCACCACGGCCTTGGGCACCTGGTCGTCCATGGTGGCGGCGGGCGTGCCGGGGCGGATGGAGTACTGGAAGGTGAACGCGCTCGAGAAGCGGGACGCCTCGACCACCCGCAGCGTCTCCGCGAAGTCCGCCTCGGTCTCGCCGGGGAAGCCGACGATGAGGTCGGTCGTGATGGCGGCGTGCGGGATCCGGTCGCGGACGCGGTCGAGGATGCCGAGGAACTTCTCGGAGCGGTAGGACCGGCGCATCTCCTTGAGCACGCGGTCGGAGCCGGCCTGGAGCGGCATGTGCAGGCTCGGCATGACGTTGGGCGTCTCGGCCATCGCGTCGATCACGTCGTCGGTGAACGCGGCCGGGTGGGGGCTCGTGAAGCGGACGC
Source organism: Arsenicicoccus sp. UBA2120 (assembly GCF_002330965.1). Classification (NCBI taxonomy): domain Bacteria; kingdom Bacillati; phylum Actinomycetota; class Actinomycetes; order Micrococcales; family Intrasporangiaceae; genus Arsenicicoccus; species Arsenicicoccus sp. UBA2120. Next base: position 43,817 of record NZ_DCYC01000083.1, on the reverse strand, counting down.
GCTCCAGGCCCTCGATCTCGCCGGTCGCACGCAGCAGCTTGGCGAAGGCCCCGCGGTCACCGAACTCGACGCCGTAGGAGTTGACGTTCTGGCCGAGCAGGGTGATCTCGACGACGCCCTGCTCCACCAGGGCGCGGCACTCGGCGAGGATGTCGCCGGGACGCCGGTCCTGCTCCTTGCCGCGCAGCGCCGGCACGATGCAGAAGGTGCAGGTGTTGTTGCAGCCCACCGAGATCGACACCCAGCCGGCGTAGGCGGAGTCGCGGCGCGTCGGCAGCGTCGAGGGGAAGGTCTCGAGCGACTCGAGGATCTCGACCTGCGCCTCCTTGTTGTGGCGCGCGCGGTCGAGCAGGGCCGGCAGGGACCCGATGTTGTGGGTGCCGAAGACGACGTCGACCCAGGGGGCCCGCTTGACGATGGTGTCGCGGTCCTTCTGAGCCATGCAGCCGCCGACGGCGATCTGCAGGTCGGGGTTGGCGAGCTTGGCCGGACGCAGCTGGCCGAGGTTGCCGTAGAGCTTGTTGTCGGCGTTCTCGCGCACGGCGCAGGTGTTGAAGACCACCACGTCGGCCGTCGGGGGCCGCTCGTCGGTCGGGAGGCTCGCGAGGTCGACATAGCCCGCCGTCTCGAGGAGGCCGGCCAGTCGCTCGGAGTCGTGAACGTTCATCTGGCACCCGTGGGTGCGTACGTCATAGGTCTTCATCGCGTCACCCAGGATAGGCCAGCCACGGACGAGAGCTAGCCTGGCAGCCATGACGCTCGTGACTGGCGGTATCGACCTGGCCGAGGCATCCCGGGCGCGAGGGGGCTCGCAGCGGCTCCGTGCCTACGTCGCTCGACCGGAGGGGTCGGGTCCGTGGCCGGCCGTCGTGATGGCGATGGAGGCCTTCGGCGTCAACGACGACATGCGCAGCCACGCCGACCGGATCGCCGGCTGGGGCTATGTCGTCGTGGTGCCCGACCTGTATGCCGACGGCGGCGCCAAACGGTGCCTCGTCGCGACGATGCGGGCCATGCAGTCCGGGACGGGCCGGGCGTTCGTCGACCTCGAGACGGCCAGGCTCTGGGCGGTCGCGCAGCCCTGGTGCACCGGGCGTGCGGGGGTGATCGGCTTCTGCATGGGCGGGGGCTTCGCCCTGCTGGCCTGCGACCGCGACCGCTACGACGTCGCGAGCGCCAACTACGGCCAGGTGCCCGAGGACCTCTCGCGCAGTTGTCCGGTCGTCGGGTCGTATGGCGAGAAGGACCCGTCGTTGCGGGGCGCTGCGGCCACGCTCCGGTCCAGGCTCGCGTCGGCGGGCGTGGCGCACGACGTGGTCTCCTACCCGGACGCGGGGCACGCCTTCCTCAACGACGCGCCGCCCGGCCCGGCGGTCCTCTCTCCCCTGCTGCGCGTGGCGGGGTTCGGGGCCTCGCCACAGACGCGGGAGGACGCGTGGGGGCGGATCCAGGCGTTCTTCGGCGAGCACCTGGCCCCGGGCCCGGCCTGAGTGCTAGCGGGTGGGCGCGCCCGACGACGATACGGCGCCCGCGGCGGGCCGTGACAGGACGAGGCCGCTCACGGCCTGGGCCAGCGCGACGGCGAGGATGAGCAGCACGGGCACGGTCCAGCTCCCGCTGGCCTGGTAGACCGCGCCGGCCGTCACCGGGCCGACCGCGGCCAGCAGGAAGCCCGTGCCCTGCGCGAAGGCCGAGACGGCGGGCACGTCGTGCGGGTCGCGCTGCTGGGCGATGAAGGTCAGGGCGATGGCGATCCCCGCGCCCTGCCCGAACCCCATGACCACCACGCCGAGCAGCGCGGTGGTCGCGCTGCCCAGCAGCGCCACGACCCCCAGCGCGTACGCCGCGAAGAACGCCGCGAGGACGCGAGGGGCATGACGGTGCGTCGCCATACGCGGTCCGAGGAAGCTGCCGGGGATCCCGAGGCCCATGTAGACCCCGAGCATGACGCCCGCCGTCGCGGGGGCCACCCCGTGGCTGCGCAGGATCGCGGGCAGCCAGGTGAGCGGCATGTAGAAGCAGAGCGACTGCAGACCCATGAACGCAGCCGTCCACCAGGTGCGCGGGTGACGCACGACGTGCGCCATACCCGTCGGCGCCTGCGGGGTCGAGGCGTGACCGCCGGTCGGGTGGCGCACGACCTCCCGGGTGGCGGCGGCCCACAGGACCAGCGCCGCAGTGAGGGGCAGCACCCAGATCGCGAGGGTCCACGACCAGGACAGGCCGTGCTGGAGCAGCGGCGCCGTGGCTGCGGCGGCCGCGGAGGCGCCGCTGATCATGCACACGGTGTAGAGGCTCATCCGCTGCGGCACCTGGTCCGGGAAGCGGCTGCGGACGACGGCGGGGAGGACGACGTTCATGACGGCGATCCCGAGGCCGAGGGCGACGGAGCCGAGGTAGAAGGTGGGCGTGGTCGGCAGGCTGCGCACCACCACGCCCACCACGGTCAGCGCGGTGGCCGCGAGGAGGGTGCGCTCGGTCCCCCACCGCGCCACCAGGAACGGCGTGACGAACGCGAACAGCCCGAAGCAGATCAGCGGCAGCGTGGTCGTCAGCCCCGCGAGCGTCGGCGTGAGCTGGAGGTCCCGGCTGATGGTCGCCAGCGCGGGTGGCAGGCTGGTGATCGGCAGCCGGCACACCAGCGCCACCGCGACGAAGCCAGGCAGCAGCCAGCGCAGGTCAGCACGAGAGGACACCCCGCGACCCTAGCCGCCCACGACCCGGGCCGTGCGCCGCGTCCGCATCGTGCCCCCCGCGCGCTCAAGAGGGCCACGGGGACCGTATGCCGGCCGCCCGCCGCCTGCCCTCGTGAGGTCAGTGGCGGGGAGTGGGGGCGACGATCGTGGCGTAGAGCTCCTCGAACCGGGCGAGCCGGTCCGCGAAGTGCTGGGTGGCGTCCGCCTCGGGCTGCTCGGTGTCGCCCGTCGTCGGGGCGGCTCGCTCGACGTCGGGAGCCAGCACCTCGAGGGCGTGCAGGGCCGTGCCGTGGAGGGTGACGCGCTTGATGGTCACGGGGGTGACGGGCTTGCCGACGGCGTGGGCGAGCAGGGCGAACAGGCCTGGCAGGTCCTGCCCGAAGCGGCCGCTCGCGAGGATGCGCTCGGGGGCGCCGGCCGCCTCCTCGAGCTGGACCGCCAGGCGGGCATAGCTCAGCACCACGCCCTCCATCAGCGCGCGGAAGATCTCGGGTGCCTGGTGCGAGACGGTCAGACCCGTCACGGCCGCCCGAGCGCCGCCGGCCCAGCCGGTCGACCTCTCGCCGGTGAGGAAGGGCAGCATCAAGGGGGTCCCCGCATCCGGCTCCGCCCTCAGGATGACGTCGAGCCCGTCGCGCTCCTCGGGCAGCCGGAGCGTCTCCTCGGCCCAGGTCACGGCCCGGCCGACGTCGTTGAGAGCTCCGCCCACGAGCGAGCGGCGGTCGTCGACGCGGTAGTTCCACAGCCCGGTCGGGAGCGTGTCCGGCGCCCCCTCGATCAGAACCCGCATCGCGCCGCTCGTGGCGAGGCTCGCCACCACGGTGTCGGGCCCGGTCGCACCGTTGCCGAGGTTGCTGGCGAACCCGTCGGTGATCGGCGCGAACCAGCGAGCCTCCGCAAGGGCCGGCCAGCGGCCACCCACGTCGACGACCGGCGTGAGGGTGTCGCTGGGGTCACGTGGCCTGCCCAGCTGCTCGGCCGTCACCCCGGCGACCTCGAGCAGCTGCTCGTCCCACTCCCCCGTCCGACGGTCGAGCAGGCCGGTCCAGGCGGCCGTCGAGGTGCCCGGGTCCGCGGTCCCGATGAGCCGGTGGAGGACGTACTCCCCCAGCGACATCCAGCGACTCACCTGCGCGGCCAGGTCGGGCTGCTCCCGGGCGAACCACCGCAGCCGCGGCGCGAGATAGCTCGTGTGGATGCGGGTGCCCGTGCGCTGCTGGACGTCCGCCTCGTCCAGCTCCTCGCGCAGGACGGCGACCTCGTCCGCGCAGCGGGCGTCGGCATACGTGATGCAGGGGGTCAGCGGCGACCCGTCCTCGGCCACGCCGACCAGCGACGACGCGAAGGTGTCGATCGCGACGCCCCCGACCGTCGTGTCGCCCACCTGCTCGAGCAGCTCCTCGATGATCGCGGTCAGCTCGGCGACCACCTCGTCGGGATCGATCGTCGAGGTGCCGTCCGCAGCGGTGGTGAAGGCGTGCGGCCGCTTGGCCCGCTTGCCCGCCGGGCGACCCGCGGCGTCGTACAACGCTCCACGGCTGGCGGTGGACCCCACGTCGAGGGCGAGCACGATCGGCTGCTCCGCCTGGTCGATGTCGATCTCGAACGCCGGGTCGCTCACGGGGACTCCTTGGGTCGGGGGTCTCCCAGCCTAGGTCGGGGCGGGCGCGCGTCGCAGGTCGGGACGAGGTGAAACACTTGGCATCCGGCCGGACAAGGAGGGGGCATGGAGCACCCACCCCCCCTCCGATCTGTCGGGGCCGGCCGCGACGGCGTTCAGCGCACTGTTCGACGACGTGCACGACGACCTCGTGAGGTTCTGCGCCCGCCGGACCGATACCGCCAGCGCCGAGGACGTGGCGGCCGACGCCCTGCTCACTGCCTGGCGACGGTTCGACGACGCGCCCCTCAGCCACGACGGCCGGCGCGCCTGGGTCTACGGGATAGCCCGCAACCAGCTCCTCAACGCGGCCCGGTCGGCTGGACGCCGGGGGGCTCTCGCGGTCCGTATGACGAAGACCGCCCCGCTGCCATCCGGGGTCACCGAGGACGAGGCGGTGCTCCGCGCCGACCTCTCCGCCGCGTGGGCGCGGCTGACGCCAGCCCAGCAGGAGGTCCTCGCTCTGACGGTCTGGGACGGGCTGGATGCCACGCAGGCGGGCGCTGTCCTCGACATCTCGGCGCTCGCCTACCGACTGCGCCTGAGCCGAGCCCGCAAGGCGCTTCGCGCTCACCTCCACCTGACCGCAAGCCCCGCGCGGGTCACGAGTCCCGGCCCCTCACGGACGACGACCACGCCATGCGAAGGAGCCTCACGATGAACGACCTGCAGCTCGACGATGCCCTGCGCCCCCTCGACCCAGCCAGGGACGTGGCCGCCTCGCGAGGCAGCCATCATGTGCTGGCCGGCATTCTCGCCGCTCCTCGGCGCACCCAGATGGGGCCGACGAGGCGAACCAGGCGTCGGCGTGCCGTCCTCCTCGCTGTCGGAGCTGCCGCGGCAGCCAGCCTGACCTTCGTGGCCCCCGCGTTGCGTGGCTCCGACTCCGCAACCGCGGGCTGGAGCCCCACCCCTGACGCCACCAACGCCGTCCGGGACAGCGAGTCCGCGCAGCAGTGCCACTTCTGGGTCAGCCAGAACGGCAGCGACCGCATCCCCTCGACCGTCGTGCTCACCGAGCGCCGTGGGGACTGGGTGCTCGCCCTGCTCACCACGTCCAAGGGCCCGGTCACCTGTCTGCACGACCAGCGGTGGCACCGCGAGGCCTCCGGGGGGCTCGCCGGACCTATGGCTCTGCCCGCCCCGCCCTCGTCCACCGGGATCGTCCTCACGCGTGCCGGCGCGTCTGCCCGCGACGATGGTGACCCGATCGTTCGCGAGGTGGCCGGGCGCGTGCTGCCGGATGTGACCAGGGTCGTCGTGCACACCGCGGCACGGGGCGACGTGACGGCGACCGTGGTCGACGGGTGGGTCGTGGCCTGGTGGCCAGGTGAACCCATGGGCTCGGATGTGAAGGATGCTGACGGATCGCTGTCCGACGGTTTCGACTGCGTGACGGTGAGTCGAAGGGGCGCAGGCTCGACGACCTACCCGGCGGCGTCCCTGCTGGTCCGGAACTGACGCTCAGAGGCTGACGGGGTTGCGGGACATCCCTGAGGCGCCCCTGAGATCCGGACCTGGCGGGAACACCGTCAGCGTGCCGCACGTCGACCCTGGTGACAGCACCCCACCCGTCACCTCGGAGGTCACCGTGCGCCTGCTCCTCAATGTCATCTGGGTCGTGTTCTGCGGCTTCTGGCTGTGGTTGACCTATGTCATCGCGGGCATCATCGCGTGCGTGTTCATCGTGACCATCCCCATCGGGGTGGCGTCGTTCCGGATGGCGAGCTATGCGCTGTGGCCGTTCGGCCGGGCGGTCGTCACGACCCCCGGGGCGGGGCCGGTGTCCGGGGTGGCCAACCTCGTGTGGTTCCTGATCGCCGGGTGGTGGCTGGCGCTCGGCCACCTCACCACCGCTGCCGCGCAGGCGGTCACGATCATCGGGATCCCGTTGGCCGTCGCCAACCTCAAGCTCATCCCGGTGACGCTGTTCCCCTACGGCAAGGAGATCGTCGACGTGCGCGCGATTCCCGCTGCCCAGAGGCCTCTGCACTCGCTGTGACCGCCTCACGCTTCACCTCCGCGGCCGCCACCACCACCCCAGCTGCGAGGGCTAGTCGCGCTGATGCTCCGGGGCGTCCGCGATCGCGTCGCGGATGACGGAGTAGGCCACACCCGAGCCGTAACCCTTGCGCGCGAGCATGCCGGCGAGGCGACGTGTCTGGACCTCCACCGTCAGGCCGCCCATCGAGCGCAGCTTCTTGTCCACCAGCTCGCGCGCGGTGCGACGCTCCTCCTCCGGATCGACCTCGTCCAGGGCAGCGTCGGCCAGATCCTTGTCGATGCCCTTCTTGCGCAGCTCGTGAGCGAGGGCGCGCTTGGCCAGGCCCTTGGTCGCCTGCTGCGAGCGGACGAGCATGGCGGCGTAGGCCTCGTCGTCCACGAGCCCCACCTCGGTCATCCGGTCGAGGACGCGGGTGATGACGTCCTCGGGGCAGTCACGCTGGCGGAGCTTGGTCTCGAGCTGCGCGCGACTGCGGGGTGCCATGGCCAGCTGGCGCAGCACGATCTGCCGCGCGACGTCCTCGTGGTCGGGCTCGGCGTCGACGGCAGCCGCGCCCTCCGCGGGCGGGTCCTCGGCCCGGCCCCTGCGCCGGGGCTTGGATCGTTCGCGCTTGCCGCCGATCGCCGCGCCGCCGCGCCCCGAACGCGCCCTCGGCGCCTTCGGCGCGGTCAGCGCCTTGGCTTCCTCACGCCCCTCGGTGCGCAGGTCCTCCCAGGTGGCGGGGGCGACCTGCGCATCCCGGGGCAGGAAGTCCGGAACGCCCTGCGCCGCACCGGACTCCGCACGCGCCAAGGCCTCGCGGGCGCGTTCGAGCCTCGCGTCCGGAACTGACCGATCGGCGGCACCGAGGGCGTCGGGATCTGACCGGTCGGTGAGGACGGGCGCCTCGAGATCCGGTCGGTCGGCAGCGAGGGGCGTCGGGACGGCAGCGGGGCCGGTCTCCTGGGTGTGATCCCACGAGGCGGCCCCGCTCCAGCTCCCACGCCCTGGGGCGGTGGGGTCCGGCATACGACTCAGAACTCGACCGGGGGCTCGACCGCGGGGATCTCGGAGACGGGAGCATCGATCGGCTTGATGATGCCGAGCTTCTCCTTGATCTTGCGCTCGATCTCGTCCGCGGCCTCGGGGTGGTCCTTGAGGAACTGACGGGCGTTCTCCTTGCCCTGCCCGAGCTGGTCGCCCTCGTAGGTGTACCAGGCGCCGGCCTTGCGGACGAAGCCCTGCTCGACCCCCATGTCGATGAGGCCACCCTCGCGCGAGATGCCCTCGCCGTAGATGATGTCGAACTCGGCCTGCTTGAACGGCGGGCTCACCTTGTTCTTGACGACCTTGACGCGGGTGCGGTTGCCGACCGCGTCGGCGCCGTCCTTGAGCGTCTCGATGCGGCGGACGTCCAGGCGCACCGAGGCGTAGAACTTCAGCGCCTTGCCACCGGTCGTCGTCTCGGGGGAGCCGAACATGACGCCGATCTTCTCGCGGAGCTGGTTGATGAAGATCGCGGTGGTGCCGCTCGTGGACAGGGCACCGGTGATCTTGCGCAGCGCCTGGCTCATGAGGCGGGCCTGCAGGCCGACGTGGCTGTCGCCCATCTCACCCTCGATCTCGGCGCGGGGCACCAGGGCCGCCACGGAGTCGATGACGATGATGTCGAGCGCGCCGGAGCGGATCAGCATGTCCGCGATCTCCAGCGCCTGCTCACCCGTGTCGGGCTGGGACACCAGCAGGGCATCCGTGTCGACGCCGAGCTTCTTGGCGTACTCCGGGTCGAGGGCGTGCTCGGCGTCGATGAACGCGGCGATGCCGCCGTTGCGCTGGGCGCTGGCCACCGCGTGCAGGGCGACCGTGGTCTTTCCCGAGGACTCGGGGCCGTAGATCTCGATGACACGACCGCGCGGGAGGCCGCCGATCCCGAGGGCCACGTCGAGGGCGATCGACCCGGTCGGGATGACCTCGATCGGGGGCCGGACGTCGTCGCCGAGGCGCATGACCGCGCCCTTGCCGTGCGACTTCTCGATCTGCCCGAGGACCGAGGACAGCGCCTGGAACTTCGCGTCCTTGGGGTCGGCCGGGGCCTTGGAACCCTTGATGGGGGTGACTGCTGCCATGACTGCTGTCCTTGTCTCTCGTCGGATCGCGCCCACCGGCAACCCGTGACGTGGTTGATGTCTCGGGTCAGACGCTAGGAGCCACCACTGACAGACCCTCCCTGGGTCGTGACGACCTGTGGACGATGCTGCGCTCGGCCGGAGCTCCTGTGGATGACTCTACCGAACACAATTTCGATGTCGGGCATTGGCGCGCTGCGTGTCGCGCGACCCTGGGACGGTCAGAGCACGATGGATCGGGACAGGTCGTCCGCGATGACGCGCCCCTCCGGCTCACGGTGCAGCGAGCGCACCACACCGGCCCCGGCGAGGAGCTTGCGGCAGGTCGGGCACGGACGGGCCGTGACGTATGCCGTCGCCCCGCGGCAGTCCGCCCGGGCGTAGAGCAGCGCGTTGGCCTCGGCGTGCACGGCGACGCACCGGCCCGGGCCCGTGTCGTAGTCGGTGAACTCGCGTGTCTGCTCGTAGGTCAGCAGCCCGCGCGGGCAGTGGCCGTCCAGGCAGCCCGGGTGCCCCGAGGGCGCGCCGTTGTAGCCGGTCGAGATGATCCGGCGGTCCTCCGAGACGATGACGGCCCCGACCTGACGACGTCGGCAGTCGGCCCGCACGGCGACGGCGTCCGCGACCCCCAGGGAGTAGTCGTCCCAGTCCGGTCGGGTGGTGCGGGATGCGGCGCCGGTCGTCATGGGGGCGACCCTACCGAGACGGCGGGACCCGGCATACGACCTGCTCGCGGGCGTCAGTCCAGCGGTGCGTCGCGCCGCAGCGGGCGATCGCGTCCGAGCCGGCGGGACTCCGGGACCTCGAAGTCGTCGCACAGGGCCAACCAGACGGTGCGTGGCTGGACCCCGTCGGCGACGGCCTCGTCCGCCGTGCGGCTGCCGAGGCCGGAGATGCGGTGGTCGGCGGCCACGGTCGGGGCATAACCGGGCCCGAACTCCTCGTCCAGGAGCCGTCGGAGGTCGGACAGGCGCATCCGCACACCATGTCGCTCAGGTCACGAAGGTGCAACTCGCCACCCGAACGGCGTCACGCAAGCCGCGGTTCGCTCAGGAGTCGCCGAGCCTGTGACCAGCACGAGTACGCAGGGTGACCTGTTACACCTCGCGCAGACTATGACATGGATCGCATCCAACCTCCCGCATGAGCCTGCCCTCACCTGGCAAACATGAAGCAGTACAAAGAGCGAACGACCGTACGACGAAAGGAAAATCATGCGCCGCACCATGACCCGCCTGGGTGCCGCAGCCGTGATCGGAGCCGCTTCGGTCACTGCCGCTGCTGCCCCCTCGATGGCTGCTCAGCCTGCCCAGCACGCACCCAGCGTCACCGTCGTCGCCGCCGACGACAAGGTGGCCGACGACAACTCCGGCATGTGGGGCCTCGCCGGCCTCCTCGGTGCCCTCGGCCTTGCCGGCCTGCTCAAGGGCAAGCAGGCGGTCGACCAGCGTCGCGCCTCCGGCGCCACGCGTGCCACCTCGACCCAGGCCACCACGGCCAACCGGACCGACGACCGCTCTCACTGAGCAGTCCCCCTCCAGCTCCGTCGACGACACCGTCGACCCGCTCCCCGATCGAAAGGTTTGATCATCATGCGCAAGACCATCCTCACCGCCGTCGCCGCCACGGCCTTCGCCGTCGTCCCCGCGGGTGCCGCCATGGCCGACACGGCCACGCCCTCGCCGAGCACCTCGGTCACCACGACCACCACCACGACCGAGTCCGACAAGACCGGCCTGTGGGGCCTCCTCGGCCTGCTGGGCCTGGCCGGCCTGCTCAAGAAGAACAAGAAGCACGAGGTCCACACCGCTGACCACGTGGACCACCGCAACACCCGCACCGAGCACGTGGGCACGCACCACGACACCAACGTCACCCACAGCAACGTCGACCGCGACACCGCGATCCGCACCACCGACACCGATCGTGACGGCCTCGGCGGCACGCGTCGCGACGGCCTGGGTGACGACACCCGCCGCTGACACGAGCACGGGCACCACGCCCGAGCGCAGCACCATCGAGGAGGTCCCCGGCCGGCTGGTCGGGGACCTCCTCGTCGTCGCGCCGTGGGCAGCAGGGGTATGTCGGACCCCCGTGGCACTCTTGGACGCACCATGACCAGCGACGTCCTCGACCGCTTCTCCCCCGCCACCCGCGCGTGGTTCCGGAGCAGCTTCCCCGCGCCCACCCCGGCCCAGACCGGAGCGTGGGAGGCCGTGTCGACCGGTCAGCACACCCTCGTCGTCGCCCCCACCGGGTCGGGCAAGACCCTGGCCGCGTTCCTGTGGGCGCTGGACCAGGTGGGAGCGACCCCGCCGCCCGAGGACCCCCTGCGCCGCTGCCGCGTCCTCTACGTCTCCCCGATGAAGGCGCTCGCCGTCGACGTCGAGCGCAACCTCCGCTCGCCCCTGGTCGGCATCGAGCACGCCGCTCGCAGGCTGGGCGTCCCGCCCCCCGAGGTGACGGTGTCGGTGCGCAGCGGGGACACCCCGGCCGCCGACCGCCGCGCCTTCCAACGCCGCCCGAGCGACGTGCTGATCACCACCCCCGAGTCGCTCTTCCTGCTGCTCACGTCCGCCTCGCGAGAGAGCCTGCGCGGGGTCGAGACGGTGATCCTCGACGAGGTCCACGCCGTCGCCGGCACCAAGCGCGGGGCCCATCTCGCCCTGTCCCTCGAGCGCCTCGACGCCCTGCTGGACCGTCCCGCGACCCGCGTCGGCCTGTCGGCGACCGTGCGCCCGGTCGAGGAGGTGGCGCGCTACCTCGCGGGCGGTCGGCCCGTCAGCGTCGTCCAGCCCCCCTCGACCAAGGAGTGGGACCTGCAGGTCGTCGTGCCGGTCCCCGACCTGGCCGAGCTCGGAGCCGCCGCGCCGGTCGACCTCGACGGACCCGGCGACACGGACCCGCGCCGGGCCGCCTCGGTGTGGCCCCACGTCGAGGAACGCATCGTCGACCTCGTCGCCCAGCAGCGCTCGACCCTCGTCTTCGCCAACTCACGACGGCTGGCCGAACGCCTCACCGCACGTCTCAACGAGCTGTGGGAGGAGCGGCTCTCGCCCGCCGAGGAGGAGGAGGACGGCCGTGTGCCGGAGCCCGCCGAGGAGGAGGAGGACGGCCGTGTGCCGGAGCCCGCCGCCATCGCCCCGGACGGTCTGCCCGCCCCTGCCCGTCTCACCCACGGCACCCCCGCGCACCTCATGGGGCAGGCCGGGCAGAGCCACGGCGCCGCACCGGTGCTGGCGCGGGCCCACCACGGATCCGTGAGCAAGGAGCACCGCCAGGAGATCGAGGAGGCTCTCAAGTCCGGCCACCTGCCCGCCGTGGTCGCCACCAGCTCGCTCGAGCTCGGCATCGACATGGGCGCGGTGGACCTCGTGGTCCAGGTCGAGAGCCCCCCGAGCGTGGCCAGCGGCCTGCAGCGTGTCGGCCGCGCCGGGCACCAGGTGGGGGCGGTCTCCCGGGGCGTGTTCTTCCCCAAGTACCGCGCCGACCTGGTCCAGACCGCCGTGGTCATCGACCGCATGCGCGCCGGCGCGATCGAGGCGCTGCGCATCCCCGCCAACCCCGTCGACGTCCTCGCCCAGCAGATCGTGGCCATGTGCGCGCTGGACGACTGGACCGTGGGCGACGTCGAGCAGCTGGTCCGGCGAGCGGCGCCCTACGCGTCCCTGCCCCGGTCCGTCCTCGAGGCCACCCTCGACATGCTCGCCGGGCGTTACCCCAGCGACGAGTTCGCCGAGCTGCGGCCCCGGATCGTCTGGGACCGCGTCGCCGACACGGTGTCCGGTCGTCCCGGTGCGCAGCGGCTGGCCGTCACCAGCGGCGGGACCATCCCCGACCGCGGGCTGTATGCCGTCATGCTCGCCACCGGCGACGGACCCGGCCGACGGGTGGGTGAGCTCGACGAGGAGATGGTCTACGAGTCGCGGGTCGGCGACGTCTTCACCCTCGGCTCGACCGCCTGGCGGATCGAGGACATCACGCACGACCGGGTGCTCGTCACCCCGGCCCCGGGCCAGCCCGGGCGGCTTCCGTTCTGGAAGGGCGACCAGCTCGGGCGCCCGGCCGAGCTCGGTGCGGCGGTGGGGGCACAGCTGCGCGAGCTCTCCCGGCTGCCACGGGAGGACGCCATACGACGGCTGTCCGACGGCGGGCTGGACGCCTGGGCGGCCGACAACCTCGTCGACTATCTCGGCGAGCAGCGCGAGGCGACGGGCGTGGTGCCCGACGACCGGACCGTCGTCGTGGAGCGCTTCCGCGACGAGATCGGGGACTGGCGGATCGCGATCCACTCCCCCTACGGCCAGCAGGTGCACGCGCCCTGGGCTCTGGCCGTGGCGGCCCGCTTCCGCGAGCGGTTCGGCTACGACGTGCAGGCGATGAACGCCGACGACGGCATCATCCTGCGCCTGCCCGACCTCGACGATGCGTTCGACGGGCACGACGGGCCGGACGGGGATGCTGGCGACGTCTCGGGCTGGACCCGCGAGATCGTCGACCTGATCACCCTCGACCCGGACGACGTGCGGGCCCTCGTGACGGCCGAGATCGGCGGCTCCGCCGTGTTCGCCGCGCGGTTCCGGGAGTGCGCCGCCCGCGCCCTGCTGCTGCCGAGGCGGCAGCCCGGCAAGCGCCAGGCCTTGTGGCAGCAGCGGCAGCGCTCCGCCCAGCTGCTCGAGGTGGCCAGCCGCTACCCGTCCTTCCCCATCGTGCTCGAGGCCGTGCGCGAGTGTCTCCAGGACGTCTTCGACGTCCCCGGCCTGATCGACCTGATGACGCGCGTCCGGTCGAGGGACGTCCGCGTCGTCGAGGTCGAGACGCCCACGCCGTCGCCGTTCGCCAAGAGCCTGCTGTTCGGCTACGTCGCCCAGTACCTTTACGAGGGCGACTCCCCCCTGGCCGAGCGCCGGGCCGCCGCGCTCTCCCTCGACGCCGACCTGCTGTCGGACCTGCTCGGCCAGGACGCTGGCAGCTCCTTGCGGGACCTCCTGGATCCCGAGGTCATCACGGCGACGGAGGCCGACCTGCAACGACTCTCGCCGGGTCGACGGTGCCGGGACGCCGAGGGTGTCGCCGACCTCCTGCGCGTCGTGGGGCCGTTGACGACCCCGGAGGTCGCGGCACGCTGCGCCGTCGTCGACGAGGACGCCTACCCGGACGAGGGGCAGGCCGCGACCTGGCTGGAGGCACTCGAGTCGGCACGCCGCGTCGTGCGGGTCCGCATCAGCGACGAGGAGCGCTGGGCCGTCGTCGAGGACGCAGGTCGGCTGCGTGATGCGCTCGGGGTGGCCGTGCCTCCGGGCATCGCCGACAGCCTGCTGGACGGCGGCGACGACCCGCTCGGGGGGCTCGTCCATCGTTACGCGCGCACCCACGGGCCGTTCACGGCCGCGGCCGTCGCCGCGGCCTTCGGCCTCGGCACCTCGGTCGCCACGCACGCCCTGGCTCGTCTGGTAGGCCGCGGGCAGCTCGTCGAGGGGGAGCTGCTGCCCGAGCAGCTCGGTGGTGGCCAGCACGGGATCGAGTACTGCGACGTGCAGGTCCTGCGCACGCTGCGGCGCCGCTCGCTGGCCGCGTTGCGCGCCGAGGTCGAGCCGGTCCCGGTCACCGACCTGGCGCGCTTCGTGCCCGCCTGGCACGGCATCGGCGACCGGAGCCGCGGCGTCGAGGCCGTGGCCCGGGTCGTGGAGCAGCTGGCCGGGGCGCGCCTGACGGCCAGCGCCGTGGAGACGCTCGTGCTGCCGGCCCGCGTCCCCGACTACTCACCTGCCCTGCTCGACGAGCTGATGGCGACCGGTGAGGTGCTGTGGCAGGGCCACGGCTCGCTGCCGGGAGACGACGGCTGGGTCTCCTTGCACCTGGCCGACACCTCCCACCTGACCCTGGCCGCCCCCGGCCCGGACGCCGATCTCAGCGCCGAGCAGCTGGCGCTGCTCGAGCACCTGCGGCTGGGCGGGGCACACTTCGTCACCGGCCTCGCCGCGGCTCTCGGACGCGGCACCGACGCCACGGTCGTCGACGACCTGTGGGCCCTGGTCTGGGGTGGGCACGTCACCGGCGACACGTTCACCGCCGTGCGGGGCCTGCTCGACGGTGGCCACACGGCGCACAAGCCGCGCCGCAGCGGACCTCGGTCCGGACGCGGCGGGCGGCGAGGCACGCTCGGCACCCTGCGCGGGGGCGGTCCACGCAGCGGTCTGGCTCGGCCCGCCTCCGCCGTCCGCATCACCGACCCTCGCGGCGTCGGACGCTGGAGCGTCCTGCCGGCCACCGAGACCGACGCGACCGTCCGCGCGTGGGCCCAGGCGGAGCTGCTGCTCGACCGCTACGGCGTGGTCACCCGAGGCAGTGCGGTGGCCGAGGAGGTCGTGGGCGGCTTCGCCTCGGTCTATCGCGTCCTCGCGGCCGCAGAGGAGGCGGGCCGCGTCCGACGCGGCTACTTCGTGGAAGGTCTGGGCGGGTCCCAGTTCGCGACCGCGGGAGCGGTGGACCGCCTGCGCGCCGGCAGCCGGGTCCTGGACGACACGGCCGGTGGCCAGCAGGGCGCCGGCCTGCCGGCCAGCCCGCTCGCGCACCTCGGCGACGCCTGGTCGGTGAGCGCTCAGCGACGCGGCGCCCAGCCTGCGCGTCCCGCCCTGGTCCTGGCCGCCACCGACCCCGCCAACGTCTACGGCGCCGCGCTCCCCTGGCCGGAGCGTCCCGACGACGCCGGCAGGCATCGTCCAGCACGCAAGGCCGGCGCCCTCGTCGTCCTGGTCGACGGGCGGCTCGTGCTCTACGTGGAGCGGGGCGGCAAGACGCTGCTGTCCTTCAGCGAGGACCCCGCCGACCTCGGCGCTGCCGCCAAGGCCCTGGCCGACGTGGTGCATCGTGGGGCGCTCGGCAGGCTCAGCGTCGAGCGCGCCGACGGCGCCGCGCTCCTCGGGTCCGACCACCCCCTGGTCCAGGCGCTGGCCGACGCGGGCTTCCACCACACCCCCCGCGGGCTGCGGCTGCGCCGGTGACACCGTGGGACGACCGAGCAGAGCCGGCTCCACCGCTCGCGACGACGCCAGGATGGAGGCCGCACACGGGCTGGACAGGGCTCGGCGCATGACGATCTGGACCGTCGGGCACTCGACACGCCCCATCGAGGAGCTCGTCGGGCTGCTGCGCGAGCACGACATCACCCAGCTGGTCGACATCCGCACGGTGCCGGGGTCACGCCACAACCCGCAGTACTCCCAGAACGCCCTCGAGAGCTCGCTCCCGGAGCACGGAGTCCGGTACGTCTATCGCAAGGATCTGGGCGGCCTGCGCAAGGGGGTGCCGGAGTCGGTCAACGGAGCCTGGCGCAACGCGTCCTTCCGCGGCTACGCCGACTACATGCAGACGCCCGAGTTCGGTGCGGCGGTGGACGATCTCGTGGACCTGGCGGGCGAGCGCCGGACGGCCATCATGTGCGCCGAGGCCGTGCCCTGGCGGTGCCACCGCTCGCTCGTGGCCGACGCACTTGTGGTCCGCGGGGTGCAGGTCGTCGACATCATGGGCCCGGCCAGGACGAGCGAGCACACGCTCACCTCCTTCGCCCATGTCGAGGGCACCTCGGTCACCTATCCCACCTATCCCCCGGAGCGGCCCCGTTGATCGCGGCTACCGGACGCGAGCCGTCCGCAATCGTCGCTACGGTCCTGCCATGGACATCACCCCCAAGCTCGACCTCATCGTCCTGGACTGCCCAGACGCCCTCGAGCTCGGTCGCTTCTACGGCGCCCTGCTCGGCTACGAGCTGGAGGACGGCGCCGACCGCGACTGGGTCAACCTCGTCCCCCCGGGCGGCGGGGTCTCGAAGGACAACCCGGACGGGCGAGCGACACTGGCCTTCCAGCGCATCGACGACTACGTCGCCCCGACCTGGCCCGGTGGCGCACACCCGCAGCAGTTCCACCTGGACCTGAGCGTCCCTGCCATCGATGCCGCCGAGCCGCGCGTCCTCGAGCTCGGCGCACGGGTGCACGAGCACCAGCCCACGCAGGAGGGCGACTTCCGCGTCTACCTCGACCCAGCGGGTCACCCCTTCTGCCTCGTCCAGGGCTGATTCGACGCCGGCCCTCCCCTTCTGCCCGCTGGGTGTGTACGGTGTCCACATGAGCGCTCCCTCCCCCTACGTCACGTTCCCCGGCACGACCCGAGAGGCGCTCAGCGCCTACCAGCGGATCTTTGGCGGGGAGCTGAGCCTGCACACCCGCGGCGACCTCCAGCGCACCGACGAGCCCCTCGACGCGATCGGGCACGGCCAGCTGACCGGTCCGATCACGATCTTCGGGTCGGACGCAGCCGACGGCGAGGACCCCGTGCACACGACCGGCCTCATGCTGGCCCTGCTCGGTGCCGGCGACCCCGACACCTCGCGGCGATGGTTCGACGCCCTCGCGGACGGTGGCACCGTCGTCGACGACCTGCAGCGACGCCCGTGGGGCGACTGGGACGGGCAGGTGATCGACCGGTTCGGGCTGCACTGGCTGATCGGGTTCCAGCCCGACGCCTGAGCCCCGCGACGCGCCGGGCTCCCGGCATACGACCGGTCGTGCCAGGATCAGCCCATGCCCGAGGGAGATGCCGTATGGCGCACCGCCCGGCGCCTCCACCGGGCGCTGGCCGGGCGCGTGGTCACCGACTGCGACCTGCGCTGGCCCTCGCTGGCCACCGCCGACCTGCGGGGGCGCACCACGGTCGAGGTCGTCCCGCGCGGCAAGCACATCCTGCACCGGCTCGACGACGGGCTCACGCTGCACTCGCACCTGCGGATGGACGGGTCGTGGCGCACGCACGACCCCGCGCGGCTGACGCTGCGGCACCTGCGGGACACGGACGTGCGCGCCGTCGTGGGCTGCGAGACGGCCACGGCGATCGGCACCAAGCTCGGGATGATCGACCTCGTCCGCACGGCCGACGAAGGCCGCCTCGTCGGACATCTCGGCCCTGACCTGCTCGGCCCCGACTGGGACCCCGAGGTCGCCGTCACCAACCTGCTGCGCCGCCCGGACCGGCACATCGGGGCGGCGCTGCTCGACCAGCGCAACCTCGCCGGCGTCGGCACGATGTGGGACGCGGAGGTGCTGCACCTGGAGCGTGTGTGGCCGTGGACACCCGTCGGCGAGCTCGGCCCGGGCCAGCTGCGGGCCATCGTCACCCGGGTGCAAAGGTTGGTCGATGGCAGCAAGCTGCTCCGGCAGTCCACCTCGACAGGGTCGTTGGTGCCAGGTCAGGAGATGCTCGTCCACGGGCGCAGCGCCCTGCCCTGTCGGGGCTGTGGGGGGCCGGTCCGGCTGTCGCGCATCGGGGAGCCGCCGCAGGACCGGGCGATGTTCTACTGCCCGGTGTGCCAGGGCGGTCTGGGGCCGGACGACGACGGTCGACGGCAGCGTCCGCTCGGCGAGGGGCGGAGCGGGCCGAGCCGCAACGGATGATGCGGCGCTGGCCGGACGTCGAGCAGGCACCGCAGCAGAAACCGGCCGGGGTTGATCACATCGACCGGCCTCGGTCACATCGGCCTGGCGTGCGAAGGCCGGTCGATGTGACTACCTGGGGTAGGTCCATCAGCCTGGCGTGCGAAGGCCGGTCGATGTGACTACCTGGGGTAGGTCACGCCGCGGAGCGGGCGGTCGCCGTGGCCGGCTCGCGCTCGGACCCCACGCGCTCGGCCCCCACGCGCTCGGCACCCACGGGGAGGGGCACGGTCCGGGACATCCGCTCGGAGGCCGCGACCCGGGTGGACACGTCGCCGAGGACGACCGACAGGGGCACGTCCAGGGCGGCGCAGATCGAGGAGATTAGCTCGGAGGACGCTTCCTTCTCGCCACGCTCGACCTCGGACAGGTAGCCGAGGGAGACCTTGGCGGACGCCGACACGTCACGCAGGGTGCGACCGAGCGAGCGTCGGCGGTCGCGCAGGACCTGGCCCAGCTCACGACGCAGCAGGATCATCTCTCGCTCCCTTCTCACCCGCACGGACATCCGAGGCCCACGATAGCGTGCCCGCCCTGCGGCGGCCGTGCTGCCATGCGGTCGCCCCTCGGTCGGAGCAGCCCCGTCAGAGCACTCCCTGGACAACACCCGACTCAGCCGAGACGTTCCAGGGCTCGTCCGATGACGGTCTGCACCGTCGCGGCGCGGATCGCCGCGCGGTCCCCCGCGAGCGCCAGTCGCCACGACGCGCAACCGTGCTCGTCGGCCACGGCGACATAGACGGTCCCGACCGGTTCACCGTCGGCGGGGTCCGGTCCTGCCACTCCGGTGGTGGCCAGCCCGACGTCCGACCGGCAGACCCGACGCGCGCCCTCGGCCAGCTCCCGGACGACGTCGTCGTTGACCGCGCCCCGGGCCGCCAGCAGGTCCTCATCGACGCCCAGCACGCTCGCCTTGACGTCGTAGGCATAGGCGACCACCCCGCCACGCACCACGGCGCTCGCACCCGGCACGGTCACCAGCTCGGCGACCACGAGCCCGCCCGTGAGCGACTCGGCGGTGGCGACGGTCAGCCCGCGATCGGCCAGCCGGGCGATCAGCCGCGACGCCAGGTCCACCTCCCTGACCGCCGTCACACCCCGCCGCCGCGGCGCGCGTCGCGGCGCAGCCGGTGCGCGGCGAGGAGGTAGTCGACGCCGGTGACGACGGTGACCACGAGGGCCGCAGCCATGACGACGGCGCAGGCCCAGTGCCACAGGTCGTTGCCGGGCAGGACGTACATGCCGAGAGCGACGGCCTGCAGCATGGTCTTGAGCTTGCCGCCGCGGCTGGCCGCCATCACGCCGTAGCGGATGACCACGAAGCGCAGCAGGGTGATGCCGATCTCGCGCACGAGGATGACGATCGTCACCCACCACCACACGTCGCCGACCAGCGACAGGCAGATGAGGCCGGCGCCCATGAGGGCCTTGTCGGCGATCGGGTCCGCGAGCTTGCCGAAGTCGGTGATCAGGCCTCGAGAGCGCGCCAGGTCGCCGTCGATCTTGTCGGTGATCGAGGCCAGGACGAAGACACCCCAGGCCCACCACCGGTCGCTCGCGTCCAGACCGCCCTGGCGCATGAGCAGCCACACGAACACCGGGACGAGCAGGATGCGCAGCATGGTCAGCGCGTTGGCGATGTTCCAGTTGCTGACATGCCGCTGCGGAGCGCGTCCGCCGGGCGTGACGGGCGCGCTCACCGCTCCGCCCCCGGCTCCAGCGGCTCGGGTGCCTGCTGCGTCGGAGGCTCCGCCGGCAGCGGCTCTGCCACAGGCTCGGCCACGAGGTCGACGCCCTCGCTGGCCACCACCGTGGCGCGGACGAGGTCACCCACGCGAGGCAGGGTCGCGCCGTCGGCATACGACAGCAGGGTCACGCCGTCGACGTCGGGGCCCTGGAAGGGCGAGCGCCCGACCACCTCGACCTCGCCGCCGACACCCTGAACCTCCACCTCAGCGTCAGCACCAGCATCAGTGTCGCCAGCAGAATCGCCGTCCGCTCGCTCCACGGACTCGACCAGCACCTCGACCACGGACCCGACCCGCTCCTCGGCCCGCTGGGCCATGAGCTCGTCGACCAGCGACTGCACGCGGGCCACGCGCTCGGCGACGACGTCCTCGTCGACCTTGTCGGCGTAGCCCTCGGCCTCGGTGCCGTCCTCGTCGGAGTAGCCGAAGACGCCGACGACGTCGAGCCGCGCCGCCGTGAGGAAGCGCTCCAGCTCGGCCACGTCGTCCTCGGTCTCGCCGGGGAAGCCCACGATGACGTTGGACCGGATGCCGGCGTCGGGCCGGATCGCCCGGATCTGCTCGACCAGCGCGAGGAAGGCCTCGGTGGACCCGAACCGCCGCATCCGGCGCAGCACCGGCTCGCTGGCGTGCTGGAAGGAGATGTCGAAGTAGGGCACCACGGTCGGCACGGCGAGCAGCGTCTCGATCAGACCGGGTCGGATCTCGGCGGGCTGGAGGTAGGAGACGCGGATGCGCGGAAGCCCCTCGACCTCGCCGAGCGACTCGACCAGGGACTCGAGCAGCCGCAGGTCACCGAGGTCCTTGCCGTAGGACGTGGAGTTCTCGGAGACGAGGAAGACCTCGCGCACGCCCTGGTCGACCAGCCAGCGAGCCTCGGCCAGGACGTCGGCGGGGCGGCGGGACACGAACGACCCCCGGAAGGCCGGGATCGCGCAGAAGGCGCAGCGCCGGTCGCAGCCGGAGGCGATCTTGAGGGGTGCCCAGGGGCGCCCGTCGAGGCGACGGCGCACCACGCGCGGGCCGCTGTCGGGCGCGACGCCCTCGGGCAGGTCCGGCACCTGTGCGACGCCGTGGTGGACGGCGTCGGCGCCGTGGCCCGGCAGGGCGACACCCGTGGAGGCGGCCTGGCGGTCCACCGGGGACAGCGGCAGCAGGCGGCGCCGGTCGCCGGGCGTGTGGGCCTCGGGCGTGCTCCCCGCGAGGATGGCGCGCAGGTGCGAGCTCATGTCGGTGTAGGAGTCGAAGCCCAGCACCGCGTCGGCCTCGGGCAGCTGGTCGGCCAGCTCCTTGCCGTAGCGCTCGGCCAGGCAGCCCACGGCCACGACCTTCTGCGTGCGGCCGTTCTCCTTGAGGTCGGACGCCTCGAGGAGGGCGTCGATCGAGTCCTTCTTGGCCTGCTCGACGAACCCGCAGGTGTTGACGACGGCGACATCCGCGTCCCCGGCGTCCTCGACGAGGACCCAGCCCCCGTCGGCCAGTCGACCGGCGAGCTCCTCGGAGTCCACCTCGTTGCGCGCGCACCCGAGCGTCACGACCGCCACCGTCCGGGAGGGCTGCAGGTCGGTCTCGATCGGCTGGGAGGTCATGGGTCAACCCTAGTTGCCCTGCGGTTGAATGGCGGCATGCCCGACCTGGCGACGAACCCTCTGCCCGTGCTCGACACCCACAACGACCTGCCGTGGCAGCTGCGCGAGCGGTGGGCGGGCGACTCGACGGCGGTGGACCTGCGCGCCGACCAGCCCACGCTCCACACCGACTGGGCCAGGGCGTCGCGTGGCGGCCTGCGTGGTCAGTTCTGGTCGGTCTACGTCTCCTGCGCCCTGCCCGAGCCCGAGGCCGTGGTCGCCACCCTCGACCAGCTCGACCTGGTGCGCCGCATGATCGCCTCGTATGCCGACCGCCTCGCCCTCGCCGTCGACGTCCCGGGCGTCGAGGCGGCCTGGGCGGACGGGCGTCTCGCGTCACTGATCGGCGTCGAGGGCGGCCACTCGATCGGGTCCTCCCTCGGCGTCCTGCGGGTCCTGCACGCCATGGGGGCGCGCTACCTCACGCTCACGCACAACGACAACACCCCCTGGGCCGACAGCGCCACGGACGTGCCCGTGCACCACGGGTTGTCGGCATACGGCCACGAGGTCGTCCGCGAGCTGGACCGGCTAGGGATGATCGTCGACCTGTCCCACGTCTCGGCCGACACCATGCGCGATGCGCTCGCCACCACCGCCAACCCGGTGCTGTTCACCCACTCGGGGGCGCGCGCCGTCACCGATCACGTCCGCAACGTCCCGGACGACGTCCTGGTGGCGGCGGCCGCGACCGGTGGGGTGTGCTGCATCCCGTTCGTGCCGAAGTTCGTCGCCGCGGACGAGCGGGCCGCCGGGATCGACGACGTGGCCGCCCACGTCGAGCACGTCCGCGAGCTCGTCGGCGTGGAGCACATCGGCATCGGGGCGGACTACGACGGGACGCCGCTGGTCGCCGCGGGGCTCGGTGACGTCAGCACCTATCCCGCCCTGCTCGCCGTCCTCGAGGCGCGGGGGTGGAGCCGGACCGACCTGGAAGCCCTGACCCACCGCAACGTCCTGCGCGTCCTCGACGCGGTCACGCGGCGTCAGTAGCGCTCGGAGCCGCGATCGGTCAGCGCCCAGGCGTCCTCGGACTCCTCGTCGCCCTCACCCTCGACGACGCGGCCGGTCGCCATGTCGTCGCTCGCTCCGGCATACCGGTCACCGCCAGCCGCAGGACCGGCCACGGGCGCGGCTGCCACGGGGGCTGCCGGGGGTTCGTCCCCGCGCATGACGGCGAGCGTCGTGGGCAGGTCGTCCGGCTTGATGAGCACGTCGCGCGCCTTGGAGCCCTCGGAGGGGCCCACGACGCCGCGGGACTCGAGCAGGTCCATGAGCCGGCCCGCCTTGGCGAAGCCGACGCGCAGCTTGCGCTGCAGCATCGAGGTCGAGCCGAACTGCGTCGTCACGACCAGCTCGGTGGCCTGCAGCAGCAGGTCGAGGTCGTCGCCGATGTCGTCGTCGATCTGCTTGGTGGGCGCCACGACCGCGACGTCCTCGCGATAGCTCGGCTTGAGCTGCTCAGTGACGCGCTTGACCACCTCGCTGATCTCGGACTCGGTGACCCAGGCGCCCTGGACGCGCATCGGCTTGGAGGCGCCCATCGGCAGGAAGAGCGCGTCGCCCTGACCGATGAGCTTCTCGGCGCCCGGCTGGTCGAGGACGACGCGGGAGTCGGCGAGCGAGGAGGTGGCGAACGCCATCCGGCTGGGGACGTTGGCCTTGATCAGGCCGGTGACGACGTCCACGGAGGGACGCTGGGTCGCCAGCACGAGGTGGATGCCCGCGGCGCGCGCCAGCTGGGTGATCCGGACGATCGACTCCTCCACGTCGCGCGGGGCGACCATCATCAGGTCGGCGAGCTCGTCGACGATGACCAGGAGGTAGGGGTAGGGGTGGATCTCCCGCTCCGACCCGGCCGGCGGCTTGACCTGACCGGCGCGCACCGCCTTGTTGAAGTCGTCGACGTGCTTGAAGCCGAAGTTCGCGAGGTCGTCGTAGCGCTGGTCCATCTCGCGCACGACCCACTGCAGCGCCTCGGCGGCCTTCTTGGGGTTGGTGATGATCGGGGTGATCAGGTGCGGGATGCCGTCGTATGCCGTCAGCTCGACGCGCTTGGGGTCCACCAGGATCATCCGGACCTCGTCCGGGGTCGACCGCATGAGGATCGAGGTGATCAGCGAGTTCACGAAGCTCGACTTGCCCGCGCCGGTCGCTCCGGCCACGAGCATGTGCGGCATCTTGGCGAGGTTGGCGATGACATAGCCGCCCTCGACGTCCTTGCCGACGCCCATGACCATCGGGTGGGTGTTGTTGCGCGCCACCTGGGAGCGCAGGACGTCGCCGAGGCAGACGTTCTCGCGGTCGGTGTTGGGGATCTCCACGCCGATGGCGGACTTGCCGGGGATGGGCGACAGGATGCGCACGTCCGCGCTCGCCACCGCGTAGGCGATGTTCTTGGACAGCGCCGTGATGCGCTCGACCTTGACCCCGGGCCCCAGCTCCACGATGTACCGCGTGACCGTGGGGCCGCGGGTGAACCCCGTGACCTGGGCGTCGATGTCGAACTGGTCGAGCACGCCGGTGAGGGCGTCGACGACGCGGTCGTTGGCGGCGCTGCGCTCCTTGTGGGGAGGGCCGGGCTTGAGGATCGAGTCCTCGGGCAGGTGATAGGTGATGTCGCCGGCGAGGGCCAGCTGCTCGACCCGCTGCGGCAGCGGCTCGGTCGGCGGCGCCTCCAGCTGCGGCTTGCTCGGGACCGGCGCAGAGGCGGCGGGGCGGGCGCCCTCGGTGCGCCGCGCTCCAGGGACACCGGCGGCGTCGTGGAGCACAGTGGGATCGGTGGAATCCGCTGGACCCTGAGAGCCATCCGCGGTGGGCGCGTGCCCCTGGGCCGCGGCGTTGTCGCGGGCGCGACGCAGGGCCTCGGCCTCGGCGCCGACGGGGCGCTTCTGCCCGGGCCGCAGGCCGGGACGGGCGGACCGGCCGGTCGGCTCGACCACGGCGGCCTGCTCGTAGGCCTCGTCACCGGCACGCTCGTCGAGGTCGGCGTCGGTCCGGCCGCGGCGGCGCCGGGTCGCCCCACCGGCGCGCTGCGCCATCAGGTCCTGGCCGTGGCCGGGCGTCCCGTCGTGACCACCGTCGCTCTCGGCGCCCTCACCGTGGAAGAGCCGCAGGTAGGCGCCCCGCAGCCGCGGACCCACCTGGTGGACGGGCGTCGCCGTCACGACGAGCAGGCCGAAGATCCCCAGCAGCACGAGGATGGGGACGGCGCCGTAGATGCTCACGGCTGCGGCCAGCGGGCTGGAGGCGAGGAAGCCGATGATGCCGCCGGCGGCCTGCATCTCCTCCGCGCTGCCGCTCGGCGTGGGCAGGCCCTTGGCGATGTGCACGATCCCGCAGGTGGCGAGCAGGAGGGCGAACGAGCCGATGGCGATGCGGTTGGTGGCGTGGCCGTCGTCCGGGGCGCGCAGCACGCGCAGCCCGAACCCCAGCAGGACCAGGGGCAGGACGAGCGCGACGCACCCGATGGTGCCCGCGACGACCGTGTGGACGACCGCGCCGGGCCAGCCGGGCATGTTCCACCACTCTCGCGCGGCGACGACGATCGCGAGGGCGACCAGGGCGAACCCGACACCGTCGCGGCGGTGCTCCGGCTCCAGGTCTGCGGCTCCGTGTCCCACGCTGCGCACGCCCCCTCCGACGACATGGGCCAGCCCCATCCAGGTGCCCCTCAGAGCCCTGACGGGCAGCGGCAGACCCCCGTCGCGCGTGCGTCCCGGGGCAGGCTTGCGGGTCGCGCCGCCCTTGCTCGAGCCGGGGCGCGTCGATCCGCCACGACTCGTCGAGGTGGAGCGTGTGGTGCTGGTGGAGCCACGGGTCGCCATGCTCCGCAGGCTACGGGACCGCCCCTCCCGGCCCCCGAGGCACACGCGCGCCGGTGATCACAATGTGACCAGGGGCAGCCCGCGCCAGCACGGGGGACCTGGACGTCCCCCACGACCGGGAGCCGACACGCCGACGACGGCATCTGCGAGGATCTGTCCGTTCCGGCATGATCGCTGGTGGGCGTGCCCATGGCGCGCCCGCACGGGGGCCGTGCTGCGCGACGACACCGTCGCCGTGAGGCGCGGGCACGACGAAGGACCACCACGACTGATGAAGATCGCGCACGTCACCGACTTTTACCTCCCCCGCCTCGGCGGGATCGAGATGCAGGTCGCAGAGCTCACCGGCCGCCAGCGGGCGGCCGGTCACGAGGTCGTGGTCGTCACCAGCTCGCCGAGCACGCGTGACGCCCCTGCCTCCGGCGACCCCTACGCCCCCAGCCACACCAGCGCCGGGGTGCCGTTCGGCCCCGACGCCGTCGTCCGGCTGACCGACGGCTTCCGGATCCAGCACGCCATCCACCCCGCCGCCTGGCGCGACGGCTGCCGCGAGGTCCGCGAGGGCGGCTACGACCTCGTCCACTGCCACGTCGGGGTCGGCTCGCCGCTCGGGTTCTTCGTCGCCCGCGCCGCCGCCCGCGCCGGCATCCCCACCGTCGTCACCGTCCACTCGCTGTGGGCCTGGGCCATCGGCATCTTGCGCCTGTGCAACCTGGTGTGGGGGTGGACCAGGCTCCCCATCACCTGGACCGCGGTGAGCGACATGGCGGCCCGCCACGTCCGGCGGGTCCTGCCCGACGGTGCCCAGGTGCACGTGATCCCCAACGGGGTCGATCCGGCCCGGTGGACCAGACGCGGCGGCTACCCCGACCGCGAGGGCGAGCTGACCGTCGCGGCCGTGATGCGGCTCAGCGCCCGCAAGCGCCCGATGCCCCTGCTGCGGATGCTGCGGGAGGCGCAGAACCGACTGGGATCCACGGCCACGATCAGGCTGCAGATCGCCGGCTGCGGGCCCCGGCAGGCAGCCATGGAGCGCTACCTGCGCCGCCACGGGCTCGCCGACCAGGTCACGCTGCACGGGCGCCTGGACCGCGACCACGTCCGCCTCATGCTCGAGTCCAGCGACGCGTTCATCGCGCCCGCCAACCTCGAGTCCTTCGGGCTGGCCGCGCTGGAGGCGCGGTGCGCCGGGCTCCCCATCGTCGCCAAGGCGTCCGGCGGCCTGCCGGAGTTCGTCCGGCACGAGCGCGAGGGCCTCATCTGCGAGACCGACGGCGACATGACCCACGCCCTCGAGCGACTGGCGCGCGACCGCTCCCTGCTGCGCCGGATCCAGCACTACAACCGCACCCAGGACTGCGCGGTCATCTGGCCGCACACGCTCTCGCTGCTGGCCGACGTCTACGAGACCGCGGGCGCCGTTGACGTCTCGCTCCTGCCCGAGATCGACATCACGCCCCTCCAGGGTGACGAGACCGCGCGCACCCGCCAGCAGGGCTGGTCGGACCGGTGACGACGGTCCTGCTGCTGTCGCTGGCGGCGACCGCGGTCTTTGCGCTCAGCTCGGTGCTCAAGCACCGCTCCGCCGGGACCATGCCCGAGATCACCGGGACGGGCCTCGTCCGCGTGCGGCGGTTCGTCCAGGCCATGGTCTCGCACCCTCTGTGGCTCGGCGGCCTCGTGTGCGACGCCGGCGGCATCATCCTGCAGGTGCTGGCGCTGCGCGAGGGTGCGATCTCGGTCGTGCAGCCGATGCTGACGCTCGCCCTGGTCTTCTCCCTCGTCCTCAACGCGTGGTTCCTCAAGCAGCGCCCCTCGGGGCGCGAGGTGCTCCTGGCGCTCGCGCTGGTCGGCGGCCTCGTGCTGTTCCTGTGGGCCTCCGGGGCCGCCGCCCCCAAGGGGCCGGAGGCCAAGGGCGCCCGCAACCCCGCCATCTTCGTGGGTGTCGGCACCACCATGCTCGTCCTCGTCTGCGTGACGGTGGCCCGCCGCGTCGGCCCTCGACGCAAGGCCGCCCTGCTGGGCACGGCGGTCGCCGCGCTCTACGCCTGCACGGCCGCCCTCATCAAGACCTGCACCCGCATCGTCGAGCACGGCATCCCGGAACTGCTGCTCTCCTGGCAGCTCTACACCCTGATCATCGCCGGCGGGCTGGCCCTGGTGCTCAACCAGATGGCCTTCCAGGCCGGGCCGTTGTCGTCGAGCCTGCCGGTCATCGCGAGCCTGGACCCGCTGTTCAGCCTGATCATCGGCGGCGCGGTCTACGGCGAGCGCCTTCACTCCGCCCCCAAGGACCTGCTGCTGGAGGGCATCGGGCTCGCGGTCCTGCTCGCCTCGGTCTTCGCCCTCAGCCGGCTGTCCGCCCGGCACCAGCAGGACGATGCCGTGGCAGACGGGCCGGCCGAGGGGCCGGCCGACGAGCGACCCGTCCTGACCTGAGTGCGCGGCCTGAGTGCGCCGGCCTGAGTGCGCGGCCTGAGCACCTTGGCCTGAGCGGCCCGACCCGCGCGGCTCACCCCACCCGCAACCGCGCCCACACCGCCCGGTGGTCCGTGTCCGGGATCGCGACGACCCCACTGTCGACCACCCCGACGTTGCGCACCAGCACGTGGTCGATCTGCGCGAAGGGTGGGTACCACCGGCCCTGGGGCCACGTGGGCTCCCAGCCCTTTCCCGCCGACCGCGCGGCGTCGGTCAGCGGCGCCACGGCCTGGCGGAAGGGCGGGTGGCTGTAGGTCGCGTTGAGGTCCCCCGCGACGACGACCGGCTGCTCCGGGTCGAGCCGGGCCACCCGAGAGATCCAGGACTCGAGGTCCGCGAGGTCGCTGCGCCAGCGGTCGGGGCTGGTCGGGGCGGCCGGGTGCACCCCCCGGAGCATGACCTCTCCCCTGCTCGTGCGGAGCAGGCCGTATGGCGTCCCGGTGCGCGGGTCGTAGGACGGGGACACGACGCGCAGGGGGTCACGGGTGCGCACCACGAGGCCGCTCGCCCGCGGCCCGGGCTGACCCATCGAGTGCGCGTAGCGCCCGGACAGCCCCGCCGCGTCCAGCCGCTCGAGGGCGCCCGGCGTGACCTCGACCAGCACGACCACGTCGGCGTCGAGGCGGTCGATGGCGGCGATAAGCCGACGCGGGTCGGCCCGGCCGTACTGCAGGTTGGTCGAGAGCACCACCAGGTCGTCCGGGCGGGGCGGGACCGTGTCGGGCAAGACCGTGGGGGCGGCCAGAACGGCATACGCCAGGGCCGGGACGAGGGCCACCGCCAGCGGGCCCCAGGCCCGCGCCAGCAGCAGGGCCGCGACCCCGAGCCCCACAAGGACCCCGCCCAGCGGCGACACGGCCTGCAGGGCGAGGAAGCCGGTGCGCTCGGGGACCAAGGCCCAGCGCAGCGCGAGCAGCCCGGTGCCCGCCAGCGTCAGCACGGCCCCCGCGACGAGGAGCACCCGCGAGGAGGGTGACCAGATCGTCGTCGAGGGCCTCGTCCGGGTCGACCCCGCCGTCATGCGTCG
The DNA here is from genome assembly GCF_002330965.1 of Arsenicicoccus sp. UBA2120. Taxonomy (NCBI): domain Bacteria; kingdom Bacillati; phylum Actinomycetota; class Actinomycetes; order Micrococcales; family Intrasporangiaceae; genus Arsenicicoccus; species Arsenicicoccus sp. UBA2120. Next base: position 15,152 of record NZ_DCYC01000083.1, on the reverse strand, counting down.
ATGACGACCGGGATGATCATCGGGCGGCGCCGGAGCTTGGTGCCAACCCAGGAGCCGAGCGTGCGTCGCACGACCTGCTGCAGGGCGTAGGTGTCCGTGGTGCCCTTGGCCATGGCCTCGACCACGGCCTTCTCGACCTGCGGGCGCACCCGGTCGAAGACCTCCTGGTCCTCGGCCACGCCGCGCGAGGTGATCTCGGGCTCGCTGACCACCTCGCCGGTCGAGGTGTCCACGACCACGATGGCGGTCACGAAGCCCTCGTCGCGCAGGATCCGCCGGTCGCGCAGGAGCTCGTCGCTGGTCTCTCCCCCGAGGGCGGAGCCGTCGACGTAGACGTAGCCGCACGGAACCTCGCCCACGATGCTCGCGACCCCGTCGACGAGGTCGACGACGGTGCCGTCCTGGCAGAGCAGGACCCGCTCGGCCGGCACGCCGGTCGCCTCGGCCAGGCGTCCGTTGGCCACCAGGTGGCGCCACTCGCCGTGCACGGGCATGACGTTGCGGGGCTTGACGATGTTGTAGCAGTAGAGCAGCTCGCCGGCGCTCGCGTGCCCGCTGACGTGGACCTTGGCGTTGCCCTTGTGGACGACGTCGGCGCCGAGCCGCATCAGGCCGTTGATCACGCGGTAGACGGCGTTCTCGTTGCCGGGGATCAGCGACGAGGCCAGCAGCACCGTGTCGCCGGGACCGACCTCGATGCGGTGGTCGCGGTTCGCCATACGGCTCAGGGCAGCCATCGGCTCGCCCTGCGAGCCGGTGCACACGAGGACCAGCTGGTCGTCGCGCAGGGACCCGACCTTCTTGATGTCGATGAGCACGCCGGGCGGGACGTGGAGGTAGCCCAGCTCGGCGGCGATGGTCATGTTGCGGACCATCGACCGGCCCACCATGGCCACCCGTCGCCCGGCCTTGTGCGCCGCGTCGAGCACCTGCTGGACCCGGTGCACGTGCGAGGAGAAGCAGGCCACGATGATGCGACCGGTGGTGTGGCGGAAGACCTTGTCGATGGCCGGGGCGATCTCGCGCTCGGGCGTGGTGAAGCCGGGGACCTCAGCATTGGTGGAGTCGGTCAGGAAGAGGTCGACCCCCTCCTCGCCCAGACGCGCGAAGGCCCGCAGGTCGGTGAGGCGGCGGTCCAGCGGCAGCTGGTCCATCTTGAAGTCACCGGTGTGCAGCAGCGTGCCCGCGGCGGTGCGCACGCACACCGCGAGGGCGTCGGGGATGGAGTGGTTGACCGCGACGAACTCCAGGTCGAAGACGCCGGCCTGCTCGCGCTGCCCCTCGCGCACGCCCAGCGTGTAGGGCGTGATCCGGTGCTCCTTGAGCTTGGCCTCGACCAGCGCCAGGGTCAGCTGGGAGCCGATGAGCGGGATGTCCGGTTTGCGCTTGAGCAGGTAGGGCAGAGCCCCGATGTGGTCCTCGTGCCCGTGCGTGAGGACCACGGCGTCGACGTCGTCCAGGCGGTCCTCGACGTAGTCGAAGTCCGGGAGGATCAGGTCGATGCCCGGGTGGTGCTCCTCGGGGAAGAGGACCCCGCAGTCGATGATCAGCAGCCGGCCGCGGTGCTCGAGCACCGTCATGTTGCGGCCGACCTCCCCGAGACCGCCGAGGGCGACGACCCGCAGGCCGCCCTTGGGCAGCGCGGGCGGGGTGGTGGGGACCTCGGTCACGAGGTCGGGTGCAGCGGAAGCAGAAGTCACATCAGTCCTGAGCTACGGAGGCCGGATCGGACGATCTCGGCCTGGTCGTCGGTGGCCGGGACCAGCGGCAGGCGCACGTCGGCGTGGGCGATGACGCCCAGCTCGACGAGTGCCGCCTTGGTCATGATGGCCCCCTGGGTCACGTTCATGACGGCGTCGACGACGGGCACGAGGCGGCGATGGATCTCGCGCCCCCGCTCGACGTCGCCGCCCTGGATGGCCCCCACCATCTCGGCATACGCGTCGCCGGCCACGTGGGCCACGACGCTGACGATGCCGACGGCGCCGAGCGCCAGGTGGGAGAAGTTGGCGACGTCGTCGCCGGAGTACCACTGCAGGTCCGTGGCGCGCTGGACCTTGGTCGCGGCCCACAGGTCGCCCTTGGCGTCCTTGACCGCCACGATGCGCGGGTGGTCCGCGAGCCGGACCAGCAGGTCGGTGGGGATCGGGACGCCCGCCCGACCGGGGATGTCGTAGAGCATGACGGGCAGCTCGGTGGCGTCGGCCACGGCGCGGAAGTGCGCCTCCAGCCCGGCCACCGAGGGCTTGTTGTAGTAGGGCGTCACGACGAGCAGCCCGTCGGCGCCCGCGTCGGCGGCCTGGCCGGCCAGCTCGATCGTGTGCCTGGTGTCGTTGGTGCCGACGCCCGCGACGACGTGCACGCCATCGCCGACGGTCTCACGCACCAGGCGGACCAGCTCGGCCTTCTCGTCGTCCGTGGTGGTCGGCGACTCGCCCGTGGTGCCGTTGACGACGATGCCGTCGTGGCCGTGGTCGACGAGGTGGCGCGCGACCTGACGCACGCCGTCACGGTCGATCGAGCCGTCGGGGAGCATCGGGGTCACCATGGCCGACAGGACTCGGCCGAACGCGGGTGAGGTCGTCATGAGGTCAATGTATCCCGGGGTGCGCGCGAGGGGCGGTGACCGCCACGGGCATGGGTCGGCGCCGGACATGTGAATCGCGTAGCCACCCGCTCGGGGGTCCGGGTGGCTACGCGATTCACGGACTACATCGGCAAGGGGGGCGATCTCGTTACAGCCGGGTCGCGGGAACTCGTGTGACCTGGCTCACATCGGCTGGCCGCTCCCTCGCGCCCCGTCGATGACCGTATGACGGACCTGCCCGGCTACCGTGGTCGCCATGCAGCAGTACCTCGACCTCCTCGACCACGTCCTCACGACCGGGGTGGACAAGGCGGACCGCACGGGCACCGGCACGCGCAGCGTCTTCGGGCACCAGATGCGCTTCGACCTCGCCCAGGGCTTCCCGGTCCTCACGACCAAGAAGCTCCACCTGCGGTCGATCATCGGCGAGCTGCTGTGGTTCCTGCGGGGCGACACCAACGTGCGCTGGCTGCAGGAGCGCGGGATCTCCATCTGGGACGAGTGGGCGGATGCGGACGGCGAGCTCGGACCCGTCTACGGCCACCAGTGGCGGTCCTGGCCCACCCCGGACGGCCGCCAGGTCGACCAGATCGGTCAGGTGATCGCGTCGCTGCGCAGCAACCCCGACTCGCGGCGCCACATCGTCTCCGCCTGGAACGTCGCGGACGTCGACCGCATGGCCCTGCCGCCCTGCCACACGATGTTCCAGTTCTACGTCGCCGAGGGGCGGCTGTCCTGCCAGCTCTACCAGCGCAGCGCCGACATCTTCCTCGGTGTGCCGTTCAACATCGCGTCCTACGCCCTGCTCACGATGATGGTCGCGCAGCAGACGGACCTCGAGCCGGGCGACCTCGTCCACACGCTCGGCGACGCGCACCTCTACTCCAACCACCTCGACCAGGCGCGCCTGCAGCTCACGCGCACGCCGCACCCGCTCCCCACGATGCACGTCGCGCGGCGCCCGTCGATCGACGCCTACGAGCTCGAGGACTTCACCCTCGAGGGCTACGTCGCCGACCCGAGCATCAAGGCACCGATCGCCGTATGACGTCGCGGACGCTCACCCTCGTCGCGGCCGTCGGTCGCAACGGCGCCCTCGGGCGGGACGGGCACCTGCTGTGGCAGCTGCCGGGCGATCTCCCCCGCTTCAAGGCCCTGACGCAGGGGCGTCCGCTCGTCATGGGGCGCAAGACCTACGAGTCGATCGGTCGCGCCCTGCCGGGCCGACGGACGATCGTGGTGACCCGGGACGCCAGGTGGGTCGTCCCGGATGCGGAGACCGCGTCCTCCCTCGAGGAGGCGTTGGCGCTGGCCGGCGACGACGAGGTGCGCTGCGGCGGAGGCGGCGAGATCTATGCCCTCGCCCTGCCCCTGGCGGACCGGCTCGAGCTGACCGAGGTGGACGACGCCCCGGACGCCGACACGTGGTTCCCCGAGATCGATCGCGCGCAGTGGCGCGAGGTCCGGCGCGAAGAGGTCGCGGCGACCCAGGCCCACCCGGGCTTCGCGTTCGTGACCTACGACCGGGTGCGGGGCTGACGCTCGTGCGCAACCGCGCCGTCCTGCTGCTGATGCTCCCGGCGATCGTCGCCGCCGTCGGGGTCGCGGTCGCCTGGACGCGGTCCCGAGAGCTGGCCGCCCGGGCTGCGGGTCGGGGTCGGGGTCGCGCGCTCGTCTGGCCGCTCACCCTCGGCGGTGCGCTGACCGGGCTGCTCCTGGGGGTGGCCGTGGGCGTCCTGACCGGGCTCGCCGGCGGACGCGCGGACCTGGGCCGGGACGCCATGGACGGGACCTTCCTGCTCGTCCCGGGGATGCTGGCGGGCCTCGGCGCCGGCCTCGCCCGCTGGGCGACGATCAGGGCCGTGTGGCGCCGCCAGAACCGCTTGCGGCGACCACGTCGACCGCGCCGGGGCTGAACGAGGCGGCCAGCGCGGGTCACCAGCGGCCGACGCTCACCACAGGCCGAGCAGCTGCCCGCCGATGCGGACGACGAACGCCCCCACCACCACGATGAACACGATGCGGACGAAGCCCGTGCCTCGCGACACCGCCGTCCGCGCCCCGATGTAGCCGCCCGCGATGTTGGCCAGCCCCATGACGACCCCGATCGGCCACATGACGGCCCCGTGCGGGATGAAGACCACGAGGGCCGCGAGGTTGGTCGCGAAGTTGGCGATCTTGGCCTTGGCGCTGGCCTCGAGGAAGGCGTAGCCGGTCAGCCCGACCAGGGCGAAGACGAAGAACGACCCGGTGCCGGGTCCCAGCGCCCCGTCGTAGAAGCCGATGACCACCCCGATGACCAGTGCCGCCGCGAGGTGGTGCCGGCCGGAGAACCGCAGCTGGGTCGAGGCGCCGAGGCTGGGCTTGACCACGGTGTAGGCGCCCACGACGACCAGCGCCACCAGGATGATCGGGTTGAACGCCTCCTTGGGGATCCTGGTCGCCACGACCGCACCCAGCGACGATCCGGCGAACGCCGCCACCGCGAGCGGGATCGCGGTGCGCAGGTCGGGACGCACCCGGCGGTAGTAGGTCACGGCGCTCGTGGAGGTGCCGCAGATCGAGGCCAGCTTGTTGGTGGCGAGGATCTGCGCGGGCGAGGCGCCGGGCAGACCGACGAGCAGCGCGGGCAGCTGGATCAGCCCTCCCCCGCCGACGACGGCGTCGACCCAGCCCGCGCAGAACGCGGACGCCACCAGGAAGAGCACGACCTGGAGGGACAGCTCACCCACGCCCGCACCATCGGTCGACGATCGTGAGGACGTCGAGCAGCTCGTGGGCCACGGCGTCGGGCTCCGCCTCGTGCGAGACCTGCTGCGCGACGGGGATCCGCGAGTGGGGCACCCACACCGCTCGCATGCCCACCTGCTGGGGGCCGTGGACGTCCTCGAAGGACCGGTCCCCGACGTAGACGCACCGCTCCGGCTCGACGCCGACGGCGCGTGCAGCAGCGAGGAAGGCCTCGGGATGCGGCTTGGCCCAAGGGATCTCGCTGGAGTAGACGTCGGCGTCGATGAGGTGGGCGACCCCGTCCCGCTCGAAGACGCCACGGTGGTAGTCGCGGGTCCAGATCGTGTTGGACAGCACGCCGACGCGGATCCCCCGCTCGCGCAGGCCGGTCCACAACGGCTCGACCTGCGGGTCGGTGAGCGTGTGCGGCTCCCAGAAGGTCTCGTAGGCCGCCAGCCCGGCCAGCGTCGCCTCGTGCTCGGGGTCGAGTCCCACCTGCGTCAGCAGGTCCGCGAGGCGCCCAGACTCGTGGCTGGTGTGGGCGCGCTGCCAGAGCTCGTCCTCGGCGAGCAGGATGCGCGCCGTGAGCTCGTGGAGCGAGCAGGCCATCGTGCCGTAGCCGCGGGAGAACTCGACCCACTGCTGGCGCAGGTCGACGTCGTGCCAGGGGGTCAGGGTGCCGCCCCAGTCGAAGACGACGGCACCCACCGGCGAGGTCGCCGGGTCCGGAGCGCGTGCGGGGCCGGTCAGGACCGCACCTCCCGGGCGATCTCGGCGACGACGTCGGCCACGGCGACCTCGCGGCGGTCGCCCGTGCGCCGGTCCTTGATCTCGACGGTGCCGTCGGCCAGGCCCTTGCCCACGACCACGATGGCCGGGACCCCGATGAGCTCGGCGTCCTTGAACTTCACACCGGGGCTGACCTTGGCGCGGTCGTCCACGATCGACGTGATCCCCTGCGCGGCGAGCTCGGTCACGATCCGGTCGGCCTCGACGAAGACCGCCTCGTCCTTGCCGGTCGCGACGACGTGCACGTCGGCGGGGGCGACGTTGCGCGGCCACACCAGGCCGATCTCGTCGTGGTTGGCCTCGGCGATGGCGGCGACCGCGCGCGAGACGCCGATGCCGTAGGAGCCCATCGTGACGGTGACGAGCCGGCCGTTCTCGTCCAGCACCTTGAGACCCAGGGCCTCGGCATACTTGCGGCCGAGCTGGAAGATGTGGCCCATCTCGATGCCCCGGGCGGTGCGCAGGGTGCCGGCGCCGTCGGGCGCGACGTCGCCGTCGCGGACCTCGGCGGCCTGGACGGTCCCGTCGGCCGTGAAGTCGCGGCCGTAGACGAGGTTGACGACGTGCACGCCGGGCTTGTTGGCCCCGGTGGCCCAGGACGAGCCGTCGGCGATGCGCGGGTCGAGCAGGTAGCGGATCCCGGTGCGGGACACCACCTCTCCCTGCTCGTCGCGCTCGACGGTCTCCCCCAGCGCGCCCGGCCCGATGTAGCCGCGGACGAGCTGCGGGTAGGCCGTGAAGTCCGCCTCGGTGAACTCCTCCACCTCGGCAGGCGCGACCTGGGCCTCGAGGCGCTTGAGGTCGACCTGACGGTCTCCGGGAAGGCCCACGACGAGGGGCTCGCGGGTGCCGTCGGGCTGCACGAGCATGACGACGACGTTCTTGAGCGTGTCGGCGGCCGTCCACGCGCGGCCGTCGTGGCGCGGGTGCTCCGCGTTGAGCATGTCGACGAGGGTCTCGATGGTCGGCGTGTCGGGGGTGTCCACCTCCTGCGCCGCCGGCACGCCCGAAGCGTCGACGGGCTCGGCCTGCGGCACGACGACGGCCTCCACGTTGGCGGCATACCCGCTGTCGTCCCGCACGAAGGTGTCCTCGCCGACCTCGCTGATCGCGAGGAACTCCTCGCTCGCCGACCCGCCCATCGCGCCCGAGGTCGCCTGGACGATGACGTAGTCGAAGCCGAGCCGGTCGAAGATCTTGACGTAGGCGTCGCGGTGGGCGTCGTAGGACTTCTGCAGCCCCTCGTCGGAGACGTCGAAGGAGTAGGAGTCCTTCATGATGAACTCGCGGCCGCGCAGCAGACCGGCGCGGGGGCGCGCCTCGTCGCGGTACTTCGTCTGGATCTGGTAGAGCGACAGGGGCAGGTCCTTGTAGGAGCTGTAGAGGTCCTTGACCGCGAGGGTGAACATCTCCTCGTGCGTCGGACCGAGCAGCATGTCGGCGCCCTTGCGGTCGGTGAGGCGGAAGAGGTTGTCGCCGTACTCCGTCCACCGGTTCGTCGACTCGTAGGGCTCGCGCGGCAGCAGCGCGGGGAAGCTCAGCTCCTGCGAGATCTGGTCCATCTCCTCGCGGACGATGCCCTCGACCCGGCGAAGCACCTTGAGCCCCAGGGGGAGCCAGCTGTAGACACCGGGCGCCGCGCGACGGACGTAGCCGGCGCGCACCAGCAGCCGGTGACCGGGCAGCTCCGCGTCGGCCGGGTCCTCGCGCAGGGTCCGCAGGAACAGGGACGACATGCGCATGATCTCACCGGACACGGTGGTGCTCCTCGGATGGGCGAAGGTGGGACCACGGCAGGATATCGGCCCTGGCTCCTGGCCTCGACCACGTTCGGGCGTAGCCTCGGAGACGGAGGTGAGTGGTCGTGGAGGAGGGCGTCGAGACGCCGGGCGAGGGCGTGCGACCTGGAGGGGACGCCGGCACCGGACCCCTCACGCTGGAGGCGGGGCTGCTGGCCGCGGCGCAGTCCCTGGAGCAGGCCGTGGCGGCGGCGACGAGCGCCCACCTGCACCTCACCGAGGCGCTGGCGGCCGAGCGGACGTGGGCCCGGCCCGGCGACGCCGTCCTCGACGAGATCCTGACGCGGCGCACCGACGTCGGGCTGTATGCCGCAGGCCTGCTCGTCGACCAGCTCCGCACCGAGGCCCGGACCGCCGCCTCGCGCTACCCCCGCCTCGGGCTGGCTGGCGAGGACGTGCTGCCGATCCCCCGCGACGAGGCGCCCGACGTGGTCGCCGCCTGGTGGCGTGACCTGGACGCCGGCGACCGTGAGGAGGTCCTGCGGCGCCACGCCCCCTGGGTGGGGCGGGCGGACGGGCTCCCCACCGCCGTGCGGCACACGGCCAACCTGCAGGTGCTCGAGGCCGAGATCGCCCGCCGCAGCCGCGAGCTCGACGTCGACACCGGCGCACCCGCCGACGAGGCCACCGTCGAGGAGGAGCGGGACCTGCGCGGCCTGCTCAAGCTCCGGGCGCTGTTCTCCGACCCCGAGCTGCTGGCCGAGGTCCCCGAGGGGCTCGCCCAGGTCTCGACCCCGCCCTCGCGTCGTTTCCTCTATCTCCTGGACGCCCGCAGCTATCCCCTGCGGACGGCCATCGCGCTCGGCGACCCCGACACCGCGACCCACCTGGTGGTGCACGTGCCCGGCACGACCACCACCGTGGACCTGCGCCTCTATCGCGAAGCCACCTGGATGTCCTGGCTGCGCGACGAGACGGTCCGCCTGCTCGGCCCCGACGCACGCGTGGCGGTGATCGACTGGATCGGCTACCAGGCGCCATACGACATCGCCACGCGAAAGGCCCTGGGAGACACGGGGATGCGCGTCCTCGTGCCCGGTGAGGCGTCCGACCCTCGATATGCGCGGGAGGCAGCCGACCACCTGGCGCGCACCCTGGAGGGGGTGCGGGAGATCGCTCCGGCGGGGGCACGCATCGTGGCGAGCGGCCACTCCTACGGCGCGTCCGCCATGGGGCTCGCCCTCGCCCAGCTCGCCGCCCGGCACCACCACGTGGTGGACGCCGCGATGACGGCCGGCGCACCGGGCATCTTCGCCTCCCGCCTCTCCGACCTCGGGCTGGCGCCCGGCACGTTGTACGCCTGCGTCGCTCCCGGCGACCTCATCGGCATCCTGGGCATCTTCGGCGGCGAGGTGCTGCGGATCCCCGGCGTGCACCAGCTGTCCCCGCTGGCCCGACGCGTTGTCTACCCCGACGGCACCTGGACGGTGCTGCGGCCGCCGGTCGGGCACGAGCAGTACTACCACCGCGGCACCGCGAGCCTGCTCCACCTGGCGGCCGTGGTCGCGGACGACCAGCCCCGCATCAAGCTGACGAGCCGCCCGTGGGCGATGCTCACGGGCGGCTCGTCGAGCGCCTCGGACCCCGGCGACGCGGGCGAGGCGGTGCAGTAGCGGTTCGATCAATCGAGCTGGACTTGACTGACCTCCTCGGCCCTCCGGTCCGCGCTCGTCCCTCGCTGCGATCCTCAGGCCGTCGTTGATCAGTCGAGCTTCTTGCCGCGCGTCTCCGGCATCGTCAGGATGATCAGCGTCGCCACCGCGGCGACCCCCGAGACGACCCAGAAGAAGCGGTCGCCATCTGGTTCTGGTTGAGCCAGGTGATCAGGTAGGGCGCTCCCCCGCCGAAGACCGCCACCGTGATGTTGTACCAGGCGCCGATCCCGGTCGACCGGACCTCCGTCGGAAACAGCTCGGCCATGATCGCCGGCAGGATGCACGACGCGAAGGCGAACGCGGACATGCCGAGGACGTAGAGGATGGTCAGGCTCAGCAGGTCCGGCTTGATCAAGGAGGACAAGGGCACCATCGCGACGGCGTAGAACACCGTGAAGATCAGCATCATCGGCTTGCGCCCGATCTTGTCGGACAGTGCTCCCAACGGGTACTGCAGGGCGATGAAGATGACGATCGAGATCGTGAGGGCCATGAACACGTTCTGCCCCACCTCCGGGTTCGTCTTGGCGAACTTCTTGACGACGCTGGAGTTGATGGAGCCGATCAGCGTGTAGTAGGCGACGGCGAACAGCATGGTGGTGCCGACGACGTGCAGCACCGACCGCGGGGAGAGCCGCAGGGTGGTGAGGAGGGGGTTCTTGACCTTCTCGATGGCCTTGGCCTTGTGCTCCTCGAAGTGCGCCGACTCCTTGAGGTCCTTGCGCATGAAGAGGCCCACGAGGGCGAAGATGCCGCCGAGGATGAACGGGATGCGCCAGCCGAACTCCGCCATCTTGGCGGGTCCCAGCGTGCGGGTGAGCCAGAAGCCGAGCGTCGTCGCCAGCAGCAGGGCGACGCCCGTGCCGATGTACATGAACGAGACGTAGCGGCCACGCCGACCTGCGGGCGCGACCTCGGACAGGTAGGCCGAGGTGTTGGACAGCTCGCCGCCGGCCGCGATCCCCTGGGCGATGCGCGCGAGGACGAGGACGAGCGGCGACCAGATCCCGATCTGGTCGTAGGTCGGCAGTGCGCCGATGACGAACGAGCCTCCGGCCATGAGCGCGACGCACACGAGCATCGCGCCGCGACGCCCCGTCAGGTCCGCGACCCGGCCCATCATCCAGCCACCCAGGGGGCGGAAGAAGAACGCGGCGCCGAAGGTCGCGAAGGTCAGCAGGAGTGCGAGGTCCTCGTTCTCCTTCGGAAAGATCTGGGTCGCGAAGTAGGTCGCGAACAGGCCGTAGATGGTCCAGTCGAACCACTCGACCGCATGGCCCACGGTCGCCGCGGCGATGGGCTTGACCGGGAAGGCCCCGGGTGTCGGCGTCGCCGGCGGGGGGAGGGTGGACTCGGGGGTGGGTGCAACGGAGCTCATGCAGGCTCCTCGGGCGGGTGAGCCGTGCTCCGTCGGACGGCTCCTGGACGGAGGGTGTTGCTTGACGCCACGTCAACGGAATGCGTCTCGCCGGTGCCCTGTGACGAACGGTCGCCCCTTCCTGACGGGCGGTCGGTGACCGCATGTCCACCCACCGACGAACGGCGCGCTCACAGCAGGACGGTGGCGAACTCCCCGACCTCCCGCATACCGATGCGGGCGTAGGTGGCCCGCGCGGCGACGTTGAAGTCATTCACGTACAGCGAGGCGCGAGCGGCGTGCTCCGCCAGCACTGCCTCGACGACGGCTGCCATGGCCGGCCCCGCACGCCGTCGGCCGCGCAGGTGCGGCGCCAGCCAGACCCCCTGGATCTGGGCGGTCCCGAGAGCGACCGAACCCACGTCGGCCTTGAACACCACGTCGGGCCCCTCGGTGACGACATAGGTCCGCCGCTGCTCGATCAGCGAGGCCACGGATCGGCGGTATGACGCCACCGAGCCGACGTACGGCGGGTAGCCGATCTCCTCGGTGAACATGGCCGCCGCAGCCGGCACGACGGCGTCCAGCTCGTCGGGCCCGGCCAGCCGCACGCAAGGGTCCAGAGCGAGGCCGAGCTCGCTGGGCGGGACGGTCGTCGCCATGAGCGGCTGCGACCCGCGGACGGCCCGTGGCATCCCCCACGACGGCGAGAGCAACGCCCAGAGCCCGAGCACCTCGTCGGACGGGCCGAACAGCGAGGAGGCCCAGCGGCTGCGCCGGCGTAGTCGCTGGGCGAAGGCCGGGGCCGTGTCCGGTCCGACCTCGACCGGAACGACGTTGGCTCCGGTCCACACCAGAGATCGCCAGCCGAGGGGGTCGCCCCGGTCGGCGTAGCCGAGCACGCAGCCGGGGGTGGTCCGCAGCGCACCCTCACGGATGCGCGCCGCCACGAAGACGTGGGCGTCAGGCCGACGTGCACAGACAGCGATCGCCGCGTCCTCGTCGGCCGGCGTCAGGGCCTGGATCGGCGATCGGGAGCGGAGCACCCCCCAAGGGTGGACTGCGGTGGGTCGCTTGTCACGCCACCACGCGACGCGCCGGGACGAGTTCGCGCAGCAGAAAAAGGCCCCGCCACGGCAGCTGCCGGACGAGGCCCTTTCTGGCTGCGGGGCTGCTCAGGCCCCGCGGTTGCGAACGGCGCCGGGGGCGGCGCCCATCTCGCCGTGCTCCCCCGAGGTGGCCCCCATCCGGCCGCGCCTCGCAACACCCTCACCATATCAAAGACTTCGATGTCGAAGTGACCTTCGGGGCGTCACGGCCTTGAATCGTCGTACAACACATAGAGTGATTTTCTTTCCCCGAATAGGCCTACCATCGAGTGCTTTGAACTATCACACTGGCTGATGGACAGCCATTCGTGCAGAAACGGTTGCACAGAGTGGTTGTCGCGGCCGTAGCGCCATCATCCGGCCCGGCTGCAGTTCTCCCCTCACCCTCTCGAGGTCTCATGCACACCCCCCTGTCCGCACGCCGGCGACGCCGGCTGACGGGAGGCGTCATCGGCGCCGCCCTGCTCACGTCAACCGCCCTGGGGTCAGCCCAGCTCGCCGCCGCCTCCGCGGCGCCCGTGACGGCGGCGCCCGCTGCGGCGACCGCAGATCGCGACCGGCTGCCCGAGCGCATCTTCGCCCCCGACGCGTTCTGGTATCGCAGGCTGCCGGCGAACACCCCGAAGGACCCGCGCTCGGCGGAGATCTCCAAGCACATCTACGACCAGGGCGTCTCGTACTACGGCCGCCCCGGTGCCCCGTCCATCGCGGTCAACACGGTGCGCTACTCCGCGCCGATGTACATGGCCAAGGCTGGCGACCCCACCACGTCGTTCAGGTTCGAGAACTGCCAGGGCAAGTCGTACGGCGACACCGGCCTGATCGCCAACCACCTCAGCAACCTGAGGATCCCGGCCTACGCCCGTCCGGCAGAGGGGACGGACCTCGAGATGCTGGTGTACGACGCGAGCTCCCGCCGCCTCACGGAGACCTGGGTCACCCGCAAGAACAACGGTACCTGGTCGGCGTGCTGGGGCGGCAGCATCCCGGACGCCTCCAAGAGCAACGGCGTCTTCCCGCACCCCTTCGGCACCACTGCCAGCGGGCTCTCCCTCGCCGGGGGCACCATCCGCCCCGAGGAGCTGCGCCGCGGTCGTATCGACCACGTCATCGGCATCGCGCTGCCCCACAACGCCCCCTGGCCCAACGTCTCCCGTCCGGCCAACCGCACCGACGGCTGGAACCCGTCGGGACGACCGGCCGCCGCCGAGGGGCAGATGCTGCGCATCCCGGCCTCCGTCAACCTCGACGCCCTGCGCCTGTCGCCCACGGCGCGGACCATCGCCAAGGCCGCCCAGGAGTACGGCGTGGTCGTCTGGGACACGGCGGGATCGATCAGCTTCCGCGCGGAGAACCCGATCGGCATGACCAGCGACCCCTATCCCGAGCTGTTCCGCGGGCGGGCCGACTGGCAGGAGATGCTGGGCGACCCCGGACGCGGCGAGCGTGGCTTCCCGCTCGAGCTCCTCGAGGTCCTGCCGATGAACTACGAGGCGCCCGTCTCGTCGGCGCCCGCACCCACCCCGACGCCCACTCCCACTCCGACGCCCACTCCCACCAAGCCGACCCCGGCCCCGACCCCCACGCCCACCCCGACGCCGACCATTCCGGTGCCGGGACCGGGCGTCGCCACCGTTCGGCAGACCGCGGCCTGGCTCGACCAGACCGATGCCCAGGGCCGGCGATGGGCCGGGCGCGGTGACGCGTTCGACTCGTACAAGACGGGTACGGCCATGGTGGGCCGTGACGTGGCCGGCACCGGTGACGACCAGCTGTACCGCTCCACGGTCTACGGGATGACCTCCTACCGGACCAAGGTCGCCAACGGGACCTACCGGGTCAAGCTCTACACCGCCGAGGACTACTTCACGGCTCCCGGGCGCCGGGTCTACTCCGTCCGGGCGGAGGGCTCAACGGTCCTCAAGGACGTGGACGTCTTCGCCCGCACCGGCGGCGCCTTCCGGGCCTACGAGCCGACCTTCACCGTGACGGTCACCGACGGGCGGCTCGACCTGGGCTTCCACGCCGTCAAGGACACCCCGAGCCTGGCCGCCGTCGAGGTCACCAAGCTCTGACAGCGTCCGCCGACGGGCTCGACGAGAGCGGGCCACCCCTCGTGTGGGGTGGCCCGCTCTCGTCGGTCGTCATCGCGCGTCACGTCATACGGACGCCGCGGACTCAGCCGACGGTGATGGTGGGGCTGCCGGCGGACTCCTCGTCCGCAGGCTCGCCCATCTCCTCGGCGAGGCGCATGGCCTCCTCGATGAGGGTCTCCACGATCGCGGCCTCGGGGACGGTCTTGATGACCTCGCCCTTGACGAAGATCTGTCCCTTGCCGTTGCCGGACGCGACCCCCAGGTCGGCCTCGCGAGCCTCGCCCGGGCCGTTGACGACGCAGCCCATGACGGCGACGCGCAGCGGCACGGTCATGCCCTCGAGCCCGGCGGTCACGGCGTCCGCCAGCTTGTAGACGTCCACCTGGGCGCGCCCGCAGGACGGGCAGGAGACGATCTCGAGCTTGCGGGGCCGCAGGTTGAGGCTCTGCAGGATCTGGATGCCGACCTTGACCTCCTCGACGGGAGGGGCGGACAGGGAGACCCGGATGGTGTCACCGATGCCCTTGGACAGCAGCGCACCGAAGGCGGTGGCGGACTTGATGGTGCCCTGGAAGGCGGGGCCCGCCTCGGTGACGCCGAGGTGCAGCGGCCAGTCGCCGCGCTCGGACAGCAGCTCGTAGGCCCGCACCATCACGACGGGGTCGTTGTGCTTGACCGAGATCTTGAAGTCGTGGAAGCCGTGCTCCTCGAACAGGCTGGCCTCCCACACCGCCGACTCGACGAGGGCCTCGGGGGTGGCCTTGCCGTACTTCTCGAGGAGGCGCTTGTCGAGGGATCCGGCGTTGACGCCGATGCGGATCGAGGTGCCGTGGTCGCGGGCGGCCGCGGCGATCTCCTTGACCTGGTCGTCGAACTTGCGGATGTTGCCCGGATTGACGCGGACCGCGGCGCAGCCGGCCTCGATGGCGGCGAAGACGTACTTGGGCTGGAAGTGGATGTCCGCGATGACGGGGAGCTGGCTGTGCTGGGCGATCTGCGCCAGGGCGTCGGCGTCGTCCTGGCTGGGGCA
>NZ_DCYC01000101.1:1269-21013 GCF_002330965.1 Arsenicicoccus sp. UBA2120 | reverse complement strand
GACGAGGCCGACCACATGGCCGACCTGGGCTTCCTGCCCACCGTCAAGCGCCTGCTCGACCGCACGCCCGAGCGCGGCCAGCGCATGCTGTTCTCCGCGACGCTGGACGCGGGGGTCGACGTGCTGGCCAAGCGCTACCTGCACGACCCCGTCACCCACCACGCGGACTCGGCGCAGTCGCCCGTGTCGGCCATGGACCACCACGTCCTGCACGTCCACACCGACGACCGCCTGCCCGTGCTGGTCGACCTGACCTCGGGCCCCGGCCGCACGGTCGTGTTCACCCGCACCAAGTACGGCGCCAAGAAGCTCACCAAGCAGCTCAACCGCTCCGGCGTCCCCGCCGTCGAGCTGCACGGCAACCTCGGCCAGGGCGCGCGCACCCGCAACCTCGACGCGTTCCACTCCGGCACCGTCCAGACGCTCGTCGCCACCGACATCGCCGCCCGCGGCATCCACGTCGACGACGTCGCGCTGGTCATCCACGCCGACCCGCCGGTCGAGCACAAGGCCTATCTGCACCGCTCG
Source organism: Arsenicicoccus sp. UBA2120 (assembly GCF_002330965.1). NCBI lineage: Bacteria > Bacillati > Actinomycetota > Actinomycetes > Micrococcales > Intrasporangiaceae > Arsenicicoccus > Arsenicicoccus sp. UBA2120. The sequence continues at coordinate 20,485 of NZ_DCYC01000101.1, read as the reverse complement.
GGGCGCACCGCGCGCGCCGGGGCCGCCGGCACCGTCGTCACGATGATGCTGGACGACCAGATCAAGGACGTCCGCGACCTGACCCGCGCGGCCGGCATCAAGCCGACCACCACGCGCGTCGGCCCGGACCACGCGCTCCTGCGCCGTCTCGTGCCGGGGGAGCGCACGTATGCCGCACCCACCGACGCCACGGTCGTCTCTCCTGACGCCCAGCAGGGCTCGGGCCGTCGTGGGGGAGGCCGCCCCGGCGGTCGCTCCGGCGGTGGCGCACGCCAGGGTGGCGGCAGCCGCACGGGCCAGTCGCAGGGTCGCCGTCAGGGCTCCGGCTCAGGCACCGCCCAGGGCGGCTCCGGCGCCCGTCAGGGTGGCCAGCAGCGTCAGCAGTCCGCCGGCCAGCCCCGACAGGGCGCGTCCGGCGGTGGCTCCCGCGGCGGTGCCCGTCCGGCCCGCACCGGCGGCGCCGCGGCGTTCTCGTCGGGCTCCTCGGCAGGCCGTCGCAGCCGCTGACGGACCGCGCCTCGCGATTCGGTGATCGGTGCTGCGTCTGCTAGAGTTTCACGTCGTTGCCCCGGTGGTTCTCCACCTGGCGCAGCACCACCTGTCCGGGTGGCGGAATGGCAGACGCGCTAGCTTGAGGTGCTAGTGTCCTTTATCGGACGTGGGGGTTCAAGTCCCCCCTCGGACACCAAGTAATGTCTCGGATGTCAGTCAAAAGACCGGACCCTTAGGGTCCGGTCTTTTGACGTCTGGACGGCACCAAGGGTTCAACGGTTGGTGCGGAGGCAGATTGCTGGCGACTTGTCGGGCCCCTTGGTAGGCGGGGCCCTTGGGACGGCTCGGGCCCAGATCCCGGCGCGTGTGGCGGTCGCGCGGCATGACCTCGCCGAACGAATCAGCCGTGCAGGGTGCGCAGGACGACGAGCTCGCGGAGGGAATTCGCCGAGCAGGTGGCCCTGCCCTGCAAGACGTCCCCCAGGCTGTTGCCGTCGACGACGTCGTGTACCGACAAGCGGGCAAGCCGGGTCCCCAGGGCTACCGCGTACGCATCGCGCATCGCGTCGTACAGGGCGCGCTGCCGCCACCGCGCAGGCCCCACCGGGTGGCCCAGGCCCGTCTCACGGGGCCCAGACTTGCCGAATTGGATCTCGCTGCTCGGGTTCGTCCAAAACTTCTGGTGTGAGGCCGCCTTCATGCAGACGTCCTCGAAGGCGTCACAGTAGGTGCGATAGGCACCTTGCCATGGCAGGGCGGCGGCCCACGCGGGAGCGAGGGTAACCCCACGGAACCGATTGAAGTGCTGCTCCTCGTCGAGTTCCACCACAATCCCACCCAGGCAAGCATCCCAGGAACGGGGCGCGAGCCGGGGCTTCAATTGGACCCCACCCAATTGCTCGTACAGCAAGTCGATTTCGTGGGCGAGTGCCTTCAAATGGCGCCTGCGCGGTGAGGGCGGACGGTCTGTGGGGATCGATGTCAGGCCAGCGCTTTCGAGCAAGCGTATGAGAGCCCTACCGCGTTCGCCGTTACTGCCCATTTCGCGATAATGCCCCACCACCAGGTTCCGTCACGCGCTCGCCGCCACTCTTCACGCAGATGGGCTATGGGTCCCGTTGCCAAAACCTGCTACAGCAGCCCGGCTCGCGCGTTAGGGTGCGAGAACGTTAGTTGTCTGGAGCGACGATGTTCCGGGGCAGGAGTTGGTCATGAGTGGATACACGGTCATCGATTTCGAGACGACCGGGGTGGTCCCCGAGCGCGGAGACCGCATTATCGAGATCGGTGTCGTCAACGTTTCTGACCTAGGGGAGGTCCAGGGCCACTGGTCGACACTGGTCAACCCGCAGCGCGACGTCGGGCCATCCAACATTCACGGCCTGACCGCCTCCGATGTGCTCGGCGCACCCACCTTCGATGAGATCGCCCCCTATGTCCTCGACGCCGTCGCTGGCCGCACCGTCGTTGCACATAACGCAGTCTTCGATCTGCGCTTCCTAGCCCACGAGTTGCTGCACGTCGGGGTCCCGTTGACGGACTTGCCACTTTCCGGTGTCTGCACCATGCGATGGGCCAGCGCCTACCTGCAGACGCCCAGCCGCAAGCTCATCGACTGCTGCACCTCCTGCGGCGTCGACCTCGTCGACGCCCACTCCGCGCACGCGGACGCACTCGCCACCGCAGGCCTGCTCGCGCACTACCTGGAGGCATGCCGGTACGAGCCCCCGTGGATGGATGTTGTCCAATCGACCCGCGGCTATGTCTGGCCGCCGTACGCAACGTCTTACCCCGAGTTGCGGATGGTCCGCAGAGGGGAGAGCCGGGATACGCAGCGCGGTGACACATGGCTGGACCGGCTCGTAAGCCGACTCCCTCGATCGGCCGACTACCGCGTCGACTCCTACCTTGAGGTCCTCGGCCGCGCTCTGCTCGACGGAATCCTTACCGAGCACGAGAAGGATGAGCTCATCGCCGTTGCCGACATGTGCGGCCTTACCCGCGGGGTGGTCCTAGACGTCCATGGCTCCTACCTCGAGGCAATGGCTCGCGCTGCGCTGGAGGATGGTGTCGTCACCCCCGACGAGCGCGCCGAGCTGAACCGGGTGGCGGCCCTGCTTGGCTTGCACCGCGGTGACGTGAGTGCCGCGCTGGCGGCTGCCAGCGACGCCCTCGACCAGGACGTACCGGCAATCGACTCGCCCATGACGACCGCTGGCATCCAGCTCGAGGTGGGGGACCGAGTCGTATTCACCGGCGTGATGAGCCGCGAGCGGCCCGAGTGGGAGTCCCTCGTGCGATCCCATGGGCTGCAGCCCGGCGGGGTCACGAAGCAGACCAAGGTTGTGGTGGCTTCAGATCCGAACTCTATGTCAGGCAAGGCTGCCAAGGCGCGCGCCTACGGCGTTCCGATCATCACCGAGGCGGCCTTCGAGCGGATCTTCATCGCCTGGGCGGCGACCGCGGCATAACCTGCTCGCCCCGCATTTCGACTTCCTGGGGATGGACAACCAGAACGACTGTTCCGGCGGCGCACCTCGGTGTCATCGGCCAATCTTGGCGATTGTTTGATGTGAGCCCTGACGCGGCAAGTCATCTACGCACAGCGCCGTGGCCATCCGAGGCTCGGAGTCTCCCTTGACATCCGTGGTCACCCCGCCGTCGCGAATCCACGCTTCCGCACGGTCTCAGGCGGCCACCCGTTCTCGGCTGCTCCAAGCGTCCAACTCGCTGCAGGTCTCCTGGGGACGCTGGTTGACGGCCGACGCGTGCACCTCAGCCGGGAAATTCGTCGTCAAGGACCCATGCCATTCGCAGTGGCAGGGCTGCCCGGGTCCTGGCCGGGAGGCGGTCATAGTTCTCGCACACGCGCTTGAGCAGCGCATCTGCGTCCCAGATACGCAGGCGGGTACGCAGCTGCCTGAACTCCCGGTCAGCGGCGCTCGTCACACCGCCCCAGGCGACGAGGAGTGCTTGGTCGGCCTGGTACTGCGCCATCGCGCTGTGCAAGCCACGAACCACGGGGGCCCCCACTGCCGTGTGCTCCGACTTCACCTCGACGATGAGCGTGGGCGAGTCAAGCCCGAGACGACCCGTTCCCGCCAGGATGTCGACCCCTCCGTCCGGACCGGCAGGAGAGACGACGCACTCGAAGCCCAAAACTTCGAGAACGTCCGCGACGAGCCGCGTGAGCTTGTGCCCCGCGAAGTTCTCCACGAGATGGGTGCGAATCCGGTCCTGGATGGCCTCCAGGGTCGGCATGGACACGGGATCGAGAACATCGCTGGCGTCATCGTCGGGGGCGGGCTCCACAGGGACGCTCCGGGGGGCTGCTGACCTGGGTGGCTGGTCAGCAGTCGGGGTCGATGTGGGCAACAGGTTGTTGCCCACATCGGTCCCGGTCTCCATGACCGCGGAGAGGCGCGCCTCGGCATTGTTGCGAGAGGGGCTGAAGACGGTGCGGATCGCGTTGAGGCTGTACAGCAGGTCGTCCTTGATGGCTCCCTTCGAGACGGGCTCAGACGACCACGTCACGGGGATCCTGTGGCGACGGCTCGCATCAGGATTGGCGTGGTCGTACTCGTAACGGCCCGAGCATCGACCGATGGTGAGGTAGCCGCTCCGCAGCTTCGACGGCATGACGACGATGTCGCCCGGTTCGATGGTTTCGCGAAAGGCCCATAGCTGCCCAGCGGTGGCGCCGATCTTATGGGGGCTCTCGTCGGGCAGGTGCGCCTCAACCAGAGCACGAACGTCCTCGCGCGAGCGGCAGCCGCTCAGGTCTGGAACGCCCCAGCCGACCGTGGCGCAGCCCGTGTCGAGCGCGTACTGCTCGTTCTCGCCGCCCGCGCCTGCGCGTACTACCCATGCGGTCACGATGCTGGTCCTTTCCTCGCGTCAGTGGGGAGGATGTCGAGGGGCGGGAGGGCGTCAACAATCTTCATCGTCTCGACGCTCACCGTGACGATCCGAGCGAGCAAGTTGAGGATGTAACGGGGGTCGCCGACTTCCCGGGACCAGTCGTTCGGGTCGTTGACGATGCCCGATACTTTGTCCGTCTTCACCTGATAGCGGTCCATGATCCACTCGACAGCCGAGCGCGCGCCGAGCATGTAGCGGTAGGCGTCCTCGGGGATGCCGGACACGGTGATGTGGCCGTTGTACTTGATGGTGGACCTGTCGGCGACGAGCTTCTTCGTCTCGGGGTCGCGTTGCTTGGCGAAGGCCATCTTCTCCACGCGGTAGAACTCCCACCCCACCGCGCCGGACGGCTGTGCATCGAGGCCGTCCAGCGGATAGGGCTCGACGGTCTCGTAGTCGAGGTGCAGCTTCGCGAGCTGCTGGCCGGCCACGACGAAGGGCCACGGGTCCGTGACGAGAGGGATGTGCGGCAGCATCTTTTTGAGGTCGGCTGCGTACGTAGCACGGTAGTCCGGCGAGTGGAGCAGTCCGTAGCAGTAGTCGTAGATGTCGTCCTTCGTCACTGCTGACCCGTAGGCCCCCTGGAAACGGGCCAGGGCATCATTCGTGATGTTGTCGATCCGCCAATACCCGTCGACCACGTCCGCGTCGTTGCCTCTCGGTGCGTCGAAAGAGAGCATTCCATCATTCGCATCCGCGTGTATGGGTTCGTATCGCCAACGCACGAAGCATTGACCTGTGTCCAGGAGGTGCAGATCAGGGAGTGCATCTGCCGCGATCAGGCAAAAGTCGTAATGTGATGAGGCGCCAGTGAGTGTGAATCCATGATTGGGATGGTTCGGGGTGGGAAAAGCGGCGGTCGTGACTCCGATTACGTTGAGAAGTGGTCGATCTCCATAAAGGTGGACGCGCATGTACGGGCGGTATGTAGCAGTCTGAAGTGCGCCTGGTTGGTACTCAATCGGCCTGCCCCTGGCTGCGGAGGCGCGCAATGATCGACTCCAGCTGATCTTGGCCTTATCGTCAGACTCAGTCGCCGTGATCCGCCCCAGTCGGAAGTCCTCGTAGGTTCGAATATGCTGAATGACGTTCGCCTTAAGGGTCGCGGCACTGTAGTTGTAAACCCATGCGTCACGGGCCGTCTCTAGACCACGCCCGTAGGTGTGAAAAATTAGTTCGAGCGGCATGAATTGGGTGAAGTCGTCGCGGCGTTGGTTGGCCCAGTCACCGTGCTCGTTCGAGGTGATGTCGGTGGCGTCGAGGTGCGTGATGTGCCCGGCCGCGGCGATGGTGTCCAGCTTTTGCTGGCGGGTGAGGTAGTCGCCGATGTCGGTGTAGTGGATGTGCGCCGGTCCGGGGCGGCTTGGGTCCTTCACAAGGAGGGTGATCGCCACGGTCGCGCGCGATCCGGCGCCGAATATGTTTCCGGCTTCCCGCTTTCGTTGCTCGCCGCCGCCAAGCGCATTACCGCGCAAATTGTAGATGTAGATGTCGGTGAACTCGTCGGCGAGGGTGAGGCGCATGCCGTCGGCAGTATTCGAGTCGAGCCACCCACCGTTCGTTACGAACGCAATAACCCCCCGGTGCGACAAGCGCAGAGTGGCCCACTTGATGGCGCGGATGTACGAGTCGTAAAGGCTGTTCTTGTTCGTTGCTGTTGACCGCGCGGCGTATGTATCCCTGATTGCCGCGTCAAGGCCTGGGTAGGACTCGTTGGCGTTGTTGTCGTTGGCGGAGTCCTGGCCGGATGAGTACGGAGGGTTGCCGACGAGGACGGTGATGTCGAGCTTCTTGAGGTGTTCCAGCCGTTCGTTGTTCTGGACGAAGACTGTGGTGTCGAGTCGGTCGTCGTTCTCCCAGGACTGGAAGGTGTCGGTGAGGATGAGGCCGGGGAAGGGCTCGTACTCGCCGGGGTCATCGAGGGTGCCGGCCTTCTGGTCCTGGAAGGTGGTCTCGATGTTGACGGCCGCGATGTAGTAGGCGAGCAGCAGGATCTCGTTGGCGTGCAGCTCGTGCCGGTACTTGCGGACGAGGTCCTTCGGTTCGATGAGACCGAGGGAGAGAAGCCGTGCGATGAAGGTGCCCGTGCCGGTGAACCCGTCGAGAACGTGGACGCCCTCATCGGTGAGACCCTGGCCGAAGTGCTTGCGCAGCACGGCGTCGGCCGAGCGCAGGATGAAGTCGACGACCTCGGTGGGGGTGTAGACGATGCCGAGCTTGTCGACGGTGCGCTTGAACGCGGTCGCGAAGAACTTGTCGTAGAGCTCGACCATGATCTTCTGCCGGCCCTCGGCGTTGTCGATGCCCTCGACGCGGCTGCGGACGGAGGCGTAGAAGCCCTCAAGACTACTGTTCTCGGAGTCCAGAGAGTGCTCGTCAAGGGCCTCGAGCATGCGCTCCATGGTCTGGGCGACGGGGTTGTGGGCGGCGAAGTCGTACCCGCCGAAAAGCGCGTCGAACACGGGCCTGGTGATGAGGTGCTGGGCGAGCATCTCGACGGCGTCGTCGCGGCTGATGTTGTCGTTGAGGTTGCCGCGCAGGCCGGTGAGGAAGCGGTCGAACTCGTCCTGCACGATGCTGCCGGGGGTGTCGAGCAGTGCGGTGATGCGGGTGATGTGCTGCTCGGCGATGCCGGCGACGTCCTTGGCCCAGGTCTCCCAGTAGCGGCGTTCGCCGACCTTCTCGACGATCTTGGCGTAGATGGCGTCGCGGTAGCCGCCGAAGTCGAGGTCGAGCATGGCCTGCTCGGTGGCGTCGTCGACCCCGGTGAGGTTGCCGTCGCTGTCGATGTGGCCGATGCCGATCTTGTCGTTTCGCTTGTCGCGGTTGAGGTCGAGCTTGTTGATCGTCGCCTCGAACCGGTCGTCGTGAGACCGCAGTGCGCGCAGCACCTTCCACACGCCGGCGTAGCGGGCGTTGTCCGACAGCGCCGCCTCGGGGGACATGCCGGTGGGGATGGCGATGGGCAGGATGATGTAGCCGTAGTCCTTGCCCTTGGCGGTGCGCATGACGCGGCCGACGGACTGGACGACGTCGACCTCGCTGCCGCGCGGGGACAGGAACATCACGGCGTCCAGGGCGGGCACGTCGATGCCCTCGGACAGGCAGCGGGCGTTGGTCAGGATGCGGCAGGTGTTCGGCTCGGGCTCGGCCTTGAGCCAGTCCAGGGCGGTGTTGCGGGCGAGGGCGTTGAAGGTGCCGTCGACGTGGCGGCACTCCACGCGCAGGTCCATCGACGCGGCGGCTCCATCGGCGTCGTCGGTGGGGTCCGCGGGGGCGTCGAGGGTGTCGATGTGCTGGTCGACGACGGTGGGGAAGGCCGCGGCGATGGCCTTGCTCGTCTTGATGTTGGGCGCGAACGCGACGGCCCGCTTCATTGGGCTGAGGGACTCTCCGGTCGTGGTGTCGAAGTGCTTGGCGAGGCCGTTCCAACAGCCGATGATCCGGGCGGCGTCGCCGAGCTGGATCTCGCCGTCCTGCGCGAGCTCGGTCTGGAAGTTCGAGGCGACGTACTTCTCGTCGACCGTGAGGATGAGCACGCGGTAGTCGGTGAGGTAGCCCTGCTCGACGGCCTTGCCGAAGCCGATGCGGTACAGCTCCGGCCCGTAGAGCGTCTCGTCGTCCATGGAGGCGATGACGGCGGCGTGGTCGTCGGCCTTGCTGCGGGCGTCGGAGCCGAAGATGCGCGGCGTCGCGGTCATGTAGAGCCGCTTGATGGCCTTGAGGTAGGTGTTGTCGTGGACGCGCATGAAGGGCGACTCGTCCGCGCCCGCGATCCTCGCGCCGGTGGTGCGGTGCGCCTCGTCGCAGATGATGAGGTCGAACGGCGCGAGGTCGCCGGCCTTCTGTGCGCGGTGGATGACGTCGATGGACTGGTAGGTCGAGAAGACGACCGTCATCCGGTCGGTCTTGGCCTGCGCCGAGCGGATGCGGGTCATGAGCTCGTCGGTGTTCGTCGTCGACGGCAGGGCGAGGTCGGAGGCGCGGATGTCCTCGCTCGTCGCGCCGGACCTAGCCGTGGCCTTGGCGTCGGAGCACACCGCGATCGGCGCCAGGGCGACGTCAGCAGTAGCGGACCACTCACGCAGCGTCTGGGAGAGCAGGCTGATCGACGGCACGAGGAACAGGACGGTCTTGCCGGCCCCGGCGATCTGCTCGGCGAGGCGCAGGCTCGTGAAGGTCTTGCCGGTGCCGCAGGCCATGATCAGCTTGCCGCGGTCGTGCGCCTGCAAGCCTTCGGTGACGGCGGCGATGGCCTCGCGCTGGTACGGGCGCAGGGGCTTGTCGTCGGACTTGGTGGGTAGCTGGTCGGGTCGGTCCCAGGTGAAGGAGTCCCAGTCGACGTCCGCGGCCTCCAGGTCGGGCAGGCCGATGACGGTGACGGGTACGGCCTGGTCCTCGATCGTGCTGCGGGCGTGGGAGTTCCACTTGTCGGTGGTGGACACGATGATGCGCCGCGTGAATGCCGACCCGCCCGAGGCGGACAGGAAGGTGTCGACATCGGGCTTCGAGACGGTGGTGCCCGGGGCGTAGAACTTCGACTGGATCGCGACCATCCCACCTGTCAGGGCGTCCTTGGCGACGAGGTCGATGCCCGTGTCAGGACGCCCTTGGCGGTCTGGCCAGTCGTTCCAAAGCCAGACGTCGTCGAACTGCTCGGTCCACAGGGGGTCGGTGCGCAGGTACTGCAGCAGCACCCGCTCAAGCATGCTGCCCTTGTCGTGCTCGGACGTCGCCATGCCACGCAGCTGGTCCAGGACTTCGTACACCGTCGTCGACATGGGCTTGATTCTCACCGGCGATGCGCGATGAGCAAGCCATCAAGCCCGGCGCGTCTCCGTCCCGTCTGCTCCCCCGCGATGTAGGTGACGCGCAGTTCCCGCTGCCCAGCGGGTCCAGGGCGCCATCGACACGCCCTCCCGGGTGGGGATTTCCGGCCACGGTGTAAGTCATCCACTCGACCGGGGTCTACGCGTCCGTGTAGTCCTGGGAGATGAGGTGGGAGATGACCTCGTCGCGAGGATCGAAGGCGACGAGGGCGCGGGGTCTGTCGGTGGTAGCGGCTAGCGTCAATCACGTAGCTACGAGAACCACGGGAGCCCGCCATGGGAGACGCGATCGTGGAAACCCTCATGCGTGAACGGGCCATGCAACAGCTGCAGGACATCCAGGCCCGGCTCGGGTCTGCGGCTGACGGCCGCGCGCGGTCGAAGGCGGGCCTGCTGACCACCGAGGAGGAAGACCTCCTCCGCTGGGCCGAGTCGCTGCTCTGGCTCCTGGCCGACCAGTGAAGACCGTGGACGGGAGGTGAGCGCCGGGCCTGAGGCCGTTGGTCGTGGCGGTGGCCGGGGGTGCGTCATACGGAAGGGATAGGGTCGGGGGCATGACCGACTCGAGCGCGCAGACGACCGTGACGGACCCGACGCAGGAGGTCGAGCGCATCTGCCGCGATCTCATCCGGATCGACTCCTCCAACTATGGGGACGGGTCGGGGCCGGGGGAGCGGGCCTGCGCGGAGTACGTCATGGAGCAGCTCACCGAGGTCGGGTTGGACCCCTTCTACGCCGAGTCCGAGGACAAGCGGGCCAACGTTTCGGTCCGGGTCGAGGGCAGCGACCGCGAGCGGCCCGCGCTGGTCGTGCACGGCCACCTCGACGTCGTGCCCGCCGACGCGGGGGACTGGTCGGTGGACCCGTTCAGCGCCGAGGTCAAGGATGGCTGCATCTGGGGACGCGGCGCCGTGGACATGAAGGACATGGACGCCATGATCCTGGCCAACCTGCGCCACCTGGCCCGCACCGGCACCAAGCCCCCGCGCGACGTGGTCTTCACCTTCTTCGCCGACGAGGAGGCGGGCGGCGTCAAGGGGTCGAGCTGGATGGTCGACCACCACCCCGAGCTGTTCGAGGGCGCGAGCGAGGCCATCAGCGAGGTCGGCGGCTACTCCGTCACCATCCCGCGCAAGGACACCGGCGAGCAGGTGCGCGCCTATCTCCTGCAGACCGCCGAGAAGGGCATCGCCTGGCTGCGCCTGACCGCCCACGGTCGCGCCGGCCACGGCTCGGTCCCCAACGACGACAACGCGATCGTGCACCTCGCCCAGGCGATCGAGCGCATCAACGCCCACAAGTGGCCGCGCACCTACATCGCCAGCGTCCGCGAGCTGCTCGACGGGCTGTCCTCCGTGACGGGCACGGGCTACACCGACGAGGACGCGAGCGAGCTGCTCGAGCACATCGGCGGCGCACGGGGATTCGTGCTCGGCACGCTGCAGGACACGAGCAGCTTCACGATGCTCGACAGCGGCTACAAGCACAACGTCATCCCGCAGACCGCCTCCGCGACCCTGGACTGCCGCTTCCTGCCCGGCCACGAGGACGAGCTCATGGACACCGTCCGCGTCCTCGCCGGTGACCGGGTCGAGGTCTCGGTCCACCACCGCGACACCGCGCTCGAGGCCCCCTTTGGCAGCGACCTCGTGGATCGTATGGCGGACGCCCTGCAGGCCGAGGACCCCGGATCGCTGCTGCTCCCGTACTGCCTGTCCGGCGGCACCGACAACAAGGCGCTGTCGCGGCTGGGGATCACGGGCTACGGGTTCGCGCCGCTGCGGCTGCCCGCCGAGCTCGACTTCGTCGGGATGTTCCACGGCATCGACGAGCGGATCCCGGTCGACTCGCTGGAGTTCGGGACGCGCGTGCTGCAGCGCCTGCTCGCGACCTGCTGAGGTCTCGGCTCAGGCGGTGCGCGACACCCGGATGACGCGCCGCCGGATCTCGGCCCGTCGCACGCCTCCCCAGTAGAGCGACATCTTGGTCAGCTCCCAGTGGCCGTACTCCGCCTCGTCGGTCAACGCCTGCCGGATCTCGCCGCGGCTGGCGTCCCGACGGAAGGTCACGGTGCGGTACTCGTACTCCGGCATACGGCTCGGCTCCCTCCACGTCCATCAGGCCCGATCCTGGCTCCGACCAGGCCCGCAGCACCACCATGCCATGAACCCCCAGGTGCCATGGCTCTCGTCCGCACCGACGGGGTAACGTCTCTCCCATGAGCACCGAGCCGCGCGCCGCCCTCGCCACCTTCATCTCTGCGATCGAACGTCACTTCGAGGCTGCGGCCTCGCGCCGTGGCGACGACGACCCCGCCGTGGTCAACGCCTACCAGGAGCTCGCCGACGCATTCGAGGCCTACGACGAGGCCCTCGACGACGCCTTCGGCGAGGTCACGCCGCTCGGCATCTACACCGACGACGACGATGACGACGACGAGGACGGCCCCTACGTCGGCCTCGACGACGAGGGCTACGACGACGAGGACGACGACGACGATGACGAGGACGACGAGGAGGAGGACGGCGACGATCGCCGCCCCCGCCGCTGAGGGCTTCTCGCCATACCGGCCGGTCGCCCACCACCGCACCGGCCACCCGCGCGCCTGACGACGCCGAGATCCACCCGGATCTCGGCGTTGTCAGCGTTCGTGGAGCCGAGACCCGTCACAATGGTCGACGGCGCCCATCGCGCGGCTCGTCGTCAGCCCCCACCTCACCACTGCGAAAGCGAACTACGTGTCTGCCCTGAGCTATCTGGACTCGATCATCCTCGGCATCGTCGAGGGCGTCACCGAGTACCTCCCCGTCTCCTCGACCGGCCACCTCACCATCGCCGAGAAGATGCTCGGACTCCCGATCGACGACCCGGCGATCACGTCGTTCACCGCCGTCATCCAGCTCGGGGCGATCCTCGCGACGCTCATCTACTTCTGGGACAAGATCAAGACGATGTTCCTCGCCTGGGTCGCCGGGCTGCGCGACCCGAAGGCCCGCGAGCACGAGAACTACTCGCTCGCCTGGGCCGTCATCGTCGGCTCGATCCCCGTGGTCGTCGCCGCCCTGCTGTTCAAGGACCTGATCAAGGGGCCGCTGCGCAGCCTGTGGGTCGTCGCCGGCGCGCTGGTCCTGTGGAGCATCGTGATCTGGGCGGGGGAGCGCTATCACGCGCGGCTCGTCGCCGCCGGCCAGGACCGCCCCGAGGGCAGCCGCGTCACCGTCAAGGACGGCGTGATCATCGGCCTCATGCAGTGCTTCTCGCTGGTCCCCGGCGTGTCGCGCTCCGGCACCACGATCACCGCCGGCCTGTTCCGCGGCCTCGACCGCGTCACCGCCACCGAGCTCTCCTTCTTCATGGCCATCCCCGCGCTCGTCGGCGCCGGCCTCTACGAGCTCAAGGACGTCAACACCTCCGTCGTCGGCCTCGGCCAGCTCGCGGTCGGCACGATCGTGTCCTTCATCGTCGCCTACGCCTCGATCGCGTGGCTGCTGAAGTTCGTCAAGAACAACAGCCTGATGTTCTTCGTGTCGTGGCGCGTGCTCGTCGGCGCGGCCGTGCTCGTCGCCCTGGCGGCCGGCTGGATGTCGGCGACCTGATCGCCGAGCCTCACCCCGTAGGGCGCGTTGGAGTGGCACGGCTGTGGCTCCTCTGTCGGTAGAGCGAAAGGAGTCGACATGTCGCTTCCCCTTGCGGACCAGCAATGGATCGTGGTCGCTGCCGATGAGGTGCAGGAGCAACTTGCGCGATCCCCTCTCGAGCTCAAGCCCAAACGGGTGGAGGTCTTCACCGAGACCGACGCCTTCGACGAGGAAGCGTGGCGGTTGCGCCTCTACCTCCCCCGCCCCGTCGGTCGGACCTGGGGCAGCCGGGCATCGCTCGACACGCGGCGCGCGGCGGTGGACGCCTTCGACATGTTTGCGGCGCGGACCCATCACGCCCTCCCCGGGCGCACGCTGGCCCTGGTGACGACCGACGAGGCACCGGAGGCCGACATCGCCGAGCCCGAGGGGCCGGCGAGCAGGGAGGAACGTGAGCTGGCCGAGTGAGCCCGATCGGGCCGGCCGGGCTACTGGCGACGGCCGAGCGCCTGGCCGGCACCTCGTCCGGCCCCGGACGACCCGCTCTGGGTCCCCGGGCGAGATAGCGGACGGCCGTTGCGTGGAAGCTGGTCACGCCGCGCGAGAGGGCGAAGGTGGGTGTTGCGGCCTGCGCGGGGGACCCGTTTGCGCCCACTTGAGGGCTGGGGGAGGCGCGGTCGTCGCGTCGGTCGCGGGTTGTCGCCTGCGTGGCGATGGGTGTCGGTGGTGGCGCTCTGCAGCACGCCACCGGCGCTGGAACCTGCCACGGGGGATGGCAGGCCATCCGGGTGCTGGACGTCGCCGCGCCGGGGACTGCTCTTCGGCGGCCTCGGTCGAGACAGGGGCGCCGTATGCCGGAAGCCGGTCACCTCACGACGAGGTGGCCGGCTTCCGGCATACGGCCTGGGCCCAGGTGCGGGCACGGTCCGCGCCCCGAGCGCGAGGAACGCACGCCACCAGCCCCGGCACCGTGCACGCTCCGCGCTCCGAGCGCGAAGGTGCAGCCAGACCGCAGTTTTGGCACGTGTGAGGGTCCCCAGCGGCCGAAAGGTGCGTCCAGACCGCAGGTTTGGCACGTCGGGCGTGGAGGACCTCAGCGAGCGGGGGTGGGTCAGAGCCAGCCGGAGCGTTTGAACAGGCGGTAGAGGAAGGTGACGCCGGCGACCATGAGCGCCATGACCACGAAGTAGCCGTAGTAGAACTCGCTGCCGCCGACGTTGACGCTGGCCTTGAGCTCGGGCATGTACTCGAAGTTCTGGCCGTAGATGCCGGCGATCATCGTGGGGAGGACGCCCATCGCGGCCCACGCGGAGATCTTGCGCATGTCCTCGTTCTGCTTGACGCCGATCTGCGCGAGGTGCGCGTTGAGCACGTCGGTGAGCAGCCGGTCGTAGGACTCGACGTGGTCGTTGACCTTGAGCAGGTGGTCCAGGACATCGGCGAAGAACGGGCGAGCCGCCTTGTGCACCACGGGAACCGAGCGGTCCTTGGCGAGGCGGCGGACCGGCTCGGCGAGGGGGACGGAGGCGCGCTTGAACTCCAGCACCTCGCGCTTGAGCTCATAGATCTCGGAGGCGTAGTCGCCCTTGGTGCCGCCGAAGATGTTGCGCTCGATGCGGTCGAGGTCGTCCTCGAGCTCGGAGTCGATGAGCACGTAGTTGTCGACGATGGAGTCGAGCACGGAGTAGAGGACCGACGCGGGGCCGTGCGCGAGCTGGTCGGGCGCGAGCTCGAGGCGGGCGCGGACGCCGGCGAGGGGGTTGGCGTCGCCGTTGCGGACGGTGAGGGCGAACTTGTCGCCGACGAAGAGCATGACCTCACCGGTCTCGACGTCGCTCGTGCGCTCCACGTAGCGCAGCGTCTTGACCACCATGAAGATCGTGTCGTCGTAGATGTCGAGCTTGGCGCGCTGCTCGCCGGTCAGGGCGTCCTCGACGGCGAGGGGGTGCAGGCCGAGCTCGTCGTTGACGAGGGCGAACTCCTCGTCGGTCGGGTCCTTGAGCCCGATCCACAGGAATCCGTCGTCGGCGCGGTCCCGCAGCGCGGCGAGCTCCTCGCTCAGATCCCCGCAGGGCATGCGGCGGCCGTGGCGGTAGAGAGCTTGGTCGACGATCACAACCAGCAAGCGTACGTCCTGGCGGGCGCGGCGCGCGGCGGGGGCGCGTGGCACAGTGGTGCGGTGCCCACGCTGCTGCTCGTCCGCCACGGACGCACCGACGCCAACGCGACCGGCCTGCTCGCCGGGTGGACCGAGGGGGTGGGGCTCGACGAGCAGGGACGGACCCAGGCCCGCGACCTCGCGACCCGCATCGCCGGGCTGCCCGTCCGGCTCGCGGCCGTCAGCCCGCTGCAGCGCTGCCAGGAGACCGCCGACGAGCTGTATGCCGCCGCGCAGGCGCACGACACCGGCTGGGGCGAGGCGCGCCGGGTGACGGTGGACGCGATCGGGGAGTGCCACTACGGCGCGTGGACCGGGCGTCCGCTCGCCGAGCTCGCGCAGGAGGACCTGTGGCGCACGGTGCAGGACCACCCGTCGCGGGCGCGCTTCCCGGACTCGGAGGAGCACGCGAGCGAGTCGATCGCCGACCTGCAGCACCGCGCCGTCGCGGCGGTCCGTGACCTGGACCGGCTCGTCGAGGCCGAGCACGGCCCCGACGCCCTGTGGCTGCTCGTCAGCCACGGCGACGTCATCAAGGCGATCCTGGCCGACGCCGCCGGGTCGCACCTCGACCTGTTCCAGCGGTTCGTCGTGGGACCGGCGTCACTGTCGGTGATCCGCTACACGGAGGCGCGGCCTTTCGTCATACGGATCAACGACGGAGGCAACGACCTCTCGGGCCTGGCCCCCGCCCGGCCAAAGGACGAGACACCGCGCGGTGACGCGGCCGTGGGGGGCGGAACGGCTTAGGGTCGGGACATGCCGCAGCAGATCTTCGACCCGCCCGAGAGGTTCGTCTCCGGGACCGTCGGGCCGCCCGGGCAGCGCACGTTCTTCCTCCAGGCCGCGGGGAGCGGGCGGCTCACGAGCATGTCCCTGGAGAAGCAGCAGGTCGAGGTCCTCGCCGACCGCTGCAACGACCTGCTCGACGTGCACGCCCCCCTCACCGGCTCGGACGCCGCCGCCGCGCGCCTGGTCGACAACGAACCGCTGGGCACCCCCATCGAGGACGAGTTCCGCGTGCAGAGCATCGGGCTCGCGTATGACGACCGCCGCGACGTCGTGATCATTGACTGCTCCGACGGCGACCTGGAGGAGCAGCCCGACCCCGAGGACGTGGCCGCGCTGGGTCTCGAGGGCGCCGTGCCGACAGATCCGCAGGTCGTGCGCGTCGTCCTGACGCCGGCGGAGGCACGAGCCTTCGCCCGGCGCTCGCTGGCGCTGGTGGCGGCGGGGCGCGCGCCGTGCCCCTTCTGCGGCGAGCCGCTCGACCCCGAGGGGCACATCTGTCCGCGCGCCAACGGCTACAAGCGGTGACGTGAGTCCCGACGACGTCCCCGCCGAGCTGATCGTGCCGAACCCGCTGGTCGACCCCACGGACCGGCCTGCTGTCGAAGCGATGCTCGGCCGGCTGGCGGGGGAGGAGCTGCGCCTGGTCGGGCAGCTCGTGGAGGCGTCGAACGGCGTGTTCCTCGGGGTCCTGGGCGGCGGCGAGCCCGTCCGCGTGATCTACAAGCCGACGCGCGGCGAACGGCCGCTGCACGACTTCCCGCCCGCGACGCTGGCGCAGCGCGAGACGGCGGCGTTCCTGGTGTCGCACGAGGGCGGGTATGCCGTCGTGCCGCCCACCGTCCTGCGCGAGGGGCCGCTCGGTCCGGGGTCGGTGCAGCTGTGGATCGATCACGACGAGGCCGCCGCTCCGATGGTCGACCTGGTGGCGCCCGACGCGATCGAGGAAGGCGTGATCCCCGTGTTCACGGGGGAGACCCCCACCGGCGAGCAGGTGGTCGTCGTCCACCGCGACACGGAGGCGGCGGCCCGGTTCGCGGCATACGACTGCGTGGTCAACAACGCCGACCGCAAGGGCTTCCACGTCCTGGTCGACCCGACCGGCCGCGAGTGGGGGATCGACCACGGGATCACCCTGCACGCCGAGCCCAAGCTGCGGACCGTGCTGTGGGGGTGGGTCGGGGACCCGCTGCCCGCGGCGGAGGTCGCGCGCCTGGCGCTGCTGGAGTCGCTGCTCGGCGACCCCGGGTCCGCGCTGGTGCAGGGTCTGGTGGGCCTGCTGAGCTCGGACGAGATCGAGGCCCTGACGTCGCGCGTGTCGGCGCTGCTGGCGGCCGGGACCTATCCGGAGCCGGACCCCGGCCACTACCCGATCCCCTGGCCCCCGCTCTGACCCGCCGCGGGTAAAGGCATCAGCCGCGCTTCGTTCCCCAGGCTGATGATCCCGCCGGGGGTAGGTCCTGGACGGGGACGGGGGTTGTCCGTGACCGCCGCTAGGCTCTGCGCGTGAAGTCCTGGCCCGCCCCCGCCGTCCCGTCCGTCCCCGGCAGCCCGCTGCCCGTGCGCATCCACGACACCGCGCGCGGCGAGGTCGTCGAGCTGTCACCCGGCCCCACGGCCCGCATCTACTGCTGCGGCATCACGCCCTACGACGCGACCCACATGGGGCACGCGGCGACCTACGTGACCTTCGACCTGCTCGGTCGCGCGCTGCGCCAGGCCGGTCACGAGGTGCGCTACACGCAGAACATCACCGACGTCGACGACCCGCTGCTCGAGCGCGCCGCCCGCGACGGCGTCGACTGGACTGCCTTGGCCACCAAGGAGATCCAGCTCTTTCGCGACGACATGACCGCGCTGCGGGTGCTCCCGCCGGACCACTACGTCGGCGTCGTCGAGTCGGTCGAGGCGATCGCCGACCAGGTGGCCCAGCTCGTGCGGGCGGGCGCCGCCTATCCCGTGCCGGTGCCGGACGACGAGCACGACCTGGTGGCTGAGGGTGCCAAGGACTACTACCTGGACCTCGCGCAGCAGCCGACCTTCGGCGAGGTGTCGGGGTGGACCCGCGAGCAGATGCTGGACGTGTATGCCGACCGCGGCGGCGACCCCGACCGGGCCGGCAAGCGCGACCCCCTCGACCCGCTGCTGTGGCGCGCGGAGCGGCGCGGCGAGCCCGCCTGGGCCGGAGGCATCCTCGGCTGCGGCCGCCCGGGCTGGCACATCGAGTGCACGACGATCGCCCTCGACACCCTCGGCATGCGCTTCGACGTGCAGGGCGGCGGCACCGACCTGATCTTTCCCCACCACGAGATGTCCGCGGTGCAGGCCGTCGGGCTGACGGGGGAGCCCGAGTTCGCCACGGCCTACCTCCACCAGGCGATGGTCGGTCTCGACGGCGCCAAGATGAGCAAGTCCAAGGGCAACCTCGTGCTCGTGTCCCGGCTCCGCGAGAGCGGCGTCGACCCGATGGCCGTGCGGCTCGTGCTGCTCGACCAGCACTACCGCACCGACTGGGACTGGACCGACGACCTGCTGGCCCGCGCCCAGGACCGCCTCGACCGCTGGCGCGCCGCCGTGGCGCGAGCGGGTGCTCCGGCTGCGGGCGAGGTCGTCGCCCAGGTCCGCGCCGCCCTGTGCCAGGATCTCGACACCCCGGCCGCGCTGCGGGCCGTCGACGCCTGGGCCGCCGCGAGCGGGACGGATGCGGGAGCCGGTGGCGAGGTCGCGGCTGCGCTCGACGCGCTGCTCGGCGTCGACGTGCGCTGACCCCGCACAGCGGGTTGACGGTCGGCATACGGGTTGGGCAGGCTGGGCCCCAGCGGCGTCGCCCGACGCCCAGCCCGCGCATCGGTCCCCAGCCCGTGCAGCACCGGGCCAAGGGGAGCAGATCCTCGGGCGAGCATCCACCACATCGTCGGCGACCCCGCTGCGCTCGTGGGCTGGGGGCACGCGCAGCGTCGAGGACCCACGATGACCCAGGACGCAGACCTCAAGACCGTCATCCGCGCGCGCATGGAGCGCACCGGTGAGACCTACACCGCGGCGCAGGCGGCCGTGCTCGCCCTCCCGCCCCCCGAGGTGACCCGCGCCGTCGACGAGATCGCCCGGCTGGTGCGGCCGTTCGTCGACGGGGAGCGGATCGTGTCGATCCCCGTCAAGAGGCGCCGGCGGGTGGCCGTGCTGCTGCACCTGCTCAGCCGGTTCGAGATCGGGCGGTCGTATGCCGAGAGCGAGGTCACCGCGATCCTCGGCGCGGCGCACGAGGACCACGCCTGGCTGCGGCGCGAGCTGGTGAACTACCGCTACCTGCAACGGGACTCGGGGATCTATCGGGTCACGACGACCGTGCCCGAGCGCGACGCCACCGAGGCGCAGGAGATCCCGGTGGACGAGGCGGCGTTCCTGCGCAGCCTGGGCACCCACGGCGGGGAGGCCCCGGCGCCGGGCCC
>NZ_DCYC01000101.1:0-1240 GCF_002330965.1 Arsenicicoccus sp. UBA2120 | reverse complement strand
CGGGGCGCGCCGCCCCCGGGGGGGGGGGGACCCGGGGGGACGGGGGGGCGTTCCGGCGCAGCCGGGGCCCCCAGGGGGGGTGGGCCCGGGCGCGGGGCCCGCCATGACGGGGGCCGCCTCCGGCATACGGCCACGCTCACCCAGCGCCATTGGTCACCAGTGACGTTTTGGATCGTTCCAAAACGGTGCGATCCGTTCATTGGTGACCAATGGCGCCAGCAGGGCGCGCGAGCGGGTGCGCGAGCGGGGTGAACGAAGGCCGGTCGATGCCTTTACCGGGGGCGGATGCATCAGCCTGGCGAACGAAGGCCGGTCGATGCCTTTACCGGGGGCGGATGCATCAGCCTGGCGAACGAAGGCCGGTCGATGCCTTTACCGGGGGTAGGTCAGTGGCCGAGGTCCTTGCCGGGCGGGCCGCCGGGGCCAGGGCCAGGGCCAGGGCCAGGGCCGGGGCCGTCGGAGTCGCGGCGGCGCAGGAACTTCTCGAACTCGCGCGCGATCGCCTCGCCGCTCGCCTCCGGCAGCTCGGCCGTGTCCTGCGCCTCCTCGAGGGACGAGATGTACTCCGCGACGTCCTCGTCGCCCGACGCCAGCTCGTCGACGCCGTGCTGCCAGGCCACCGCGTCCTCGGGGAAGTCGCCCCGCGGGATCGTGATGTCCAGCAGCTCCTCGAGGCGTCCGAGCAGTGCCAGCGAGGCCTTGGGGGAGGGCGCCGACCCGGCGTAGTGCGGGATCGCGGCCCACGCGCTGACCGCCGGCATACCGATCTGCTCGGCTGCCAGCGCGATCACCCCCACGATCCCGGTCGGGCCCTCGTAGCTCGACGGCACGATGTCGAAGCGGTGCGCGAGCTCGGAGCTCTCGGACGAGACGTCGGTGCCGATCGGGCGGGTGTGGGGGATGGGCGCGAGGTAGGCGCCGAGCGTGATCAGCAGCTCCACGCCCGCCTGCTCGGCCAGGTCCAGCAGCTCCTCGGTGAACGCGCGCCACCGCACGGACGGCTCGATGCCCTCCACGAGGAGCACGTCGCGGTCCTCGCCGTGCAGCGTCGCGTGCAGGATCCGCGTGGTCGGCCAGGTCACGAGCCGCTCGCCGCCCTGGCTGACGACGCGCGGGCGGGTCACCTGGAAGTCGTAGTACTCCTCCGGGTCGATCGCCGCGACGGGCTCGGCGTTCCAGGCCTCGGACAGGTGGGACACGAGGTCGGTGGCGGCCTCGCCGGCGTCGTTCCACCCCTCGA
>NZ_DCYC01000090.1:33829-62457 GCF_002330965.1 Arsenicicoccus sp. UBA2120 | reverse complement strand
GGGACGGGCTCGGTCGTGGTGGCGGTCGGGGTCGGCGTCGTGGGCTCGTCCGACGGCGTGGTCGTCGGGGTCACCGGCGGCTCGGGCGCCCCGGGCTCGGTCGGCTCGGGCTCGGGAGCGACGGGCAGGTCGGGTGCATCAGGCGCATCGGGCACGGTCACATCAGGCGCATCGGGCACCACGACCGGGGGCACCACGACCGGCGGCAGGACGATCGTTGCCGTGACGGTCGGGACCTTGGGCTTGGGCAGGCAGGTCCCCAGGTCGGTGCCGGGCAGCGGCACCCACACCTGGCCGGGCGGGCACGGCCTCGGCCCAGACGGGGTGGGTGTCGAGGTGGAGCGGGTGGGCGTGGGGTCCGCGTCCGTGGTGGTCGGTCGGGGCACGGTGGGCCGAGGCGTGCGGGTCCGGGTCGGGTCCGTGGTGGGGCGCGGTCGGGGCTCGTCCGGCACCGTCGTCGGTCGCTGGGGCCGCGCGGTGCGGCCAGGGGTGCTGGGGACGCTGGGCGCGGGCACCGTGACCGTGGCGCCGGGCGAGGTGAGCAGCGGTGGGATCGTGGTGGGCGACGAGGGGCTCGGCGGCGAGGGCGACGTCGAGGGCGGGGCCGTGGTCGACGGAGCGGGCGAGGAGGGCGACGTGGTGGCGCTCGGCCCCGGAGCCGGGACGGCGATCCCCGAGCAGGACTCGCCGCACGCGACGAGCTTGGCCCGCAGCTCGGTGGTGCCCTTGTCGACGGTGCTCTGCAGGGCGGCGAGCTCGCCCAGCGCCTCGGCCGGGACCTTCTGCCGCAGCGTCTGCAGCTGGGGCTGGACCCAGCTCGTGAACTCCTGGACGACCCGCAGGTGGTCGGGCTCCCGCGTGTCGTCGAAGGCCGCGAACAGCTCGGTCTGGCCGGACTCGACCGACGCGGCCGCGTCGCTCAAGGACGTGCGGATGTCGTCGGCGACCTGCGGCGTCCGATCGGCGAGGGCGCCCGCGTCGGCGACGTGCTCGCGGGCGTGCGACAGCAGTGTCCGGCCCTGGGCTCCGTCGGACCCCGCGAGACGGACCTCGAGGCCGTCGACGACCCCGCGGACGGCATACAGCGCGTCCCCGGGGAGAGCCCCCTGGGCCGCGACGCCGAGGCCGGTGCCGGCCACGACGACGCCCGCGGCAGCGCCGGCGAGGACCTTGGGCCAGGTGCCGTGGATCGTGAGGACGGACGGCTGGGAGACCGGCGCGGGGGCGGACGTCGGCGGGGAGGCCGCGACCGCCGCCGCCTCGGTGCGCAGGGTGGCGGCCAGTCCGGAGACGAACGACGGGTTGGGCCCGGGGATCGGCACGGAAGCGACCTGCTGGGTCAGGCTCAGCAGGTCGGACATCGCGGGGGAGGGTGGTGTCGTGCCTTGGAGCATGGCTTCGAAGGCGTCGGCGTCAGCGCGGGACACGAAGTCGTCGATGAAGCTCACCATGGCACCCCTCCTCTCCTCAGTGTCTGGGTCTGGCTCTGCGTATGGGACTGCGTCTGCGTCTGGGTGTGCTGGTCCGCCATGCTCAACGAGCGAGCGGGCCGTAGGTTACGGGAACCGTCACAGGTCTTCGCCCTCCAGCGCCCGCTGCAGCGCCCGCACGGCCCGGAGCTGCAGCTGCTTGACGGCGTTCTCCTTCTTGCCCATGACCTCGGCGGTCTCGGCGAGGGACAGCCCCTGGACGAAGCGCAGCGTCACGCACTCCGCCTGCTCGGGGCGCAGCTGGGCGACGGCCTGCAGGAGCCGCTCGTCGCGCATCCGCTGGAGCACCTCGCCCTCGGGCGCCTCGACCTCGGTGTCGGCGTCCCGCATGTCCTCGGTGGTCACCTCGAGCCGGAAACGCGAGGACTTGGCGTGGTCGTTGACGACGTTGCGGGCGATCGTGACGAACCACGCCGCGATGTCCTTGCCCTGCCAGGTGAACCCCGACAGGTTGCGCAGCGCCTTGATGAAAGTCTCGCTGGTCAGGTCCTGGGCGGTGTGGACCGACCCCACGCGCACGTAGATGTAGCGGTAGACCACCTGGACGTAGCGCTGGTAGAGCTGCCCGAACGCGTCCTGGTCGCCGCCCTGCGCGAGGACCACGAGGGCGCGCACCCGCTCCAGCTCGTCGGGGTCCGGGCCGCTCCCACCGGAGGACGACCCGCCCCCGGTGCCGGATCCGCCCGGCGGGTCCGACAGCGCCAGCCACAGCAGGCTCAGGTCGACGGTGACCGACGCAGACACGGCGCCCCCCGCGTGCGGGTGGGCGCCGAGGAGGGCGGAGAGTCGCGTGGTCACCCGTAGGAGAGTGTCGCGATGCCGCGCCGTCGCGATGGTCTTGATAGGTCCTCCTGGCCCGAGCGACTCCCATTGCAGCACATGCCGCCTGCCAGGGACGAGCGCGCCGGGCCGGAACGTGCCGGCGCGTCCGCCCCGCGCGCACCGGCACCCGTAGAGTCGGCACCGTGCACACCGACCTCACCAGCGCCCGCGTCGTCCTGCTCGGCCGCCCCGGCTGCCACCTGTGCGACGTCGCCCGCGCGACGATCCACGAGGTCGCCGGGGAGAGCGGGGCGAGCGTCGCGGAGTACTCCATCGACGACGACCCCGACCTGCGGGAGCGCTACGCCGAGCAGATCCCCGTGGTCTTCGTCGACGGGCGCCAGCACGACTACTGGAGGGTCGATCCCGCACGCCTGCGACGGGCGCTCGGGTGACGGCCGCACCGTCCTTTTGGGTGCCCGCCAGGCCGGGGCATACCCTGGACAACGGTGCCTACCCGCCGGACGGGGCGGGCAGAAGGGAGCCCCAGGGGCTGTGAAGGTCGAGGTCGCCGAGCGTCGTGAGCTGTCCGACGCCACCGTGCTCCGGCTACCCCTGTATCTCGAGGCGGTGGCCGCGCTCGCTGCGCGGGGGGTGGGCAGCGTCTCCTCCGAGGAGCTCGCCGCCTCCGCCCACGTCAGCTCGGCCATGCTGCGCAAGGACCTGTCCCAGATCGGTTCGCTCGGCGTGCGCGGCGTCGGCTACGACACCGCGGTGCTGACCGACCAGCTCGTGTCGGTCCTGGGCCGCGACGAGGTGCGTCCGGTGGTCATCGTGGGGATGGGCCGGCTCGGCCAGGCCCTCGCCTCCCACGGCGGCTTCGACGGCGACGGCTTCGAGGTGGTCGGGCTCTTCGACCACGACCCGCAGGTCGTCGGCGGCTCCGTGCTCGGCCTCGTGGTCCAGGACGTGACCGACCTCACCGACGCGGTCTCCCGGCACGGCTCCCGCGTCATCGGCGTGGTCGCGACCCCCGCGTCGGCCGCTCAGCAGGTCGCGGACCTGCTCGTGGCCGCCGACGTCCGCGCCATCCTCAACTTCGCCCCCACGACCCTGCAGGTCCCGTCGACCACGGACGTGCGGGCCGTCGACCTGTCGTCCGAGCTTCGTCTGCTCGCCCACCGCTCGCGGACCTCGCCCGCGTCGGCCCTCGGAGGTGCCCCCGCGTGACCCTGCTCGTCATCGGCCTGTCTCACCGCAGCGCCCCCATCGACCTGCTCGAGCGCACGACGCTCGGCGACGACCGTGCCCAGACCCTGCGGTCCGTCCTCGCGACGAGCCAGCAGGTGCGGGAGGCGCTCGTCGTGACGACCTGCAACCGCACCGAGGTCTACGCCGACGTGCTCACCTTCCACGGCGGGGTGGGCGAGATCGGCCAGGCGATCGCCGACGTGACCGAGGTCGACGCCCTGGTGCTGCGCGACCACCTCTACGTCCACCACGAGGACCGGGCGGTCTCCCACGCCTTCTCGGTGGCCTGCGGCCTGGACTCCATGGCGATCGGCGAGAGCCAGATCCTCGGCCAGATGCGCTCGGCCCTGCGCGCGGCCCAGTCGCGCGAGGAGGTCGGGCCCGAGCTCAACGCGTTGTTCCAGCGGGCCCTGCGCGTCGGCAAGCGCGCCCACACCGAGACCGAGCTCGACGACGTGTCCCTGTCGCTGGTCAGCGCCGGGCTGGAGGAGGCCGAGCGACACGTCGGTCCGCTGACCGAGCGGTCCGTGCTCGTCATCGGTGCCGGGGCCATGAGCGCCCTGTCCGTCGCCACGCTCACGCGGTCCGGGGCCGCCGAGGTGATCATCGCCAACCGCACCCAGGCCAAGGCCGAGCACCTGGCCCGCGCGTATGCCGCGCGCACCGTCCCCTGGGCCGAGCGCGTGGAGGCGCTCGCCTCCGCGGACGTGGTCGTGACCTGCACGGGCGCGTCCGGTCGCATCGTCGGCCGGGAGCTGGCCGAGCAGGTCGCCGCCGCCCGCCACCACCGCCCGCAGGCCTACGTCGACCTGGCCCTGCCCCTCGACGTCGACCCAGCCGTGAGCGAGGTCGCGGGCGTGCAGGTCGTGGGCCTCTCCCGCCTCGGCGAGCTCATGGCGCGCGACGGCATGGTCCCCGCCCAGGTCCAGCAGGTGCGCGACCTGGTCGTGGAGGAGGTCGCGGCATACCTCGCGGCTCGCCGCGTCCAGGCGGTGGCCCCGACGCTGACGGCGCTGCGCTCGCGCGCCCGCTCGGTCGTCGATGCCGAGCTCGAGCGACTCGACACCCGCACCCCGGACATGGACGAGGCCACCCGCAAGCAGGTCGCCCTGACGGTCCACCGCGTGGTCGAGAAGATCCTGCACACTCCCACCGTGCGGGTGAAGGAGATGGCCGACAAGGACGTGACCGGCAGCTACGCCGAGGCGCTGCACCGGCTCTTCGACCTGGACCCGCACACCGTGGCTGCCGTGTCGGCCGCCAACGTCGAACCCGCCGTGGAGATCGGTCACGCAGATGCCTGAGCAGCAGATCGTCCGCCTGGGGACCCGCCGCAGCGCCCTCGCCACCACCCAGTCCGGGTGGGTCGCCGAGCGGCTGCGCGAGCTGGGCCTGCAGGTCGAGCTCGTCGAGATCACGACCGAGGGCGACGTCAGCGCCGCCCCCCTGACCACGATCGGCGGCACCGGGGTCTTCGCCTCGGCGATCCGCGAGGCGCTGCTCGACGGTCGGGTCGACTGCGCCGTCCACTCGCTCAAGGACCTGCCCTCCGCCCCCGAGCCCGGCCTCGTCATCGCCGCCGTGCCCCGTCGCGAGGACCCCCGTGACGCCCTCTGCGCCCGGGACGGCCTGACCCTCGCCGAGCTGCCGCCCGGGTCGGTCGTGGGCACGGGCTCGCCCCGCCGCGCCGCCCAGATCGCCGCGCTCGGCCTCGGGGTCGAGCTCGTCCCCATCCGCGGCAACGTCGACACCCGCCTGCAGCACGTCCGCGACGGACGGTGCGACGCCGTGGTCCTCGCCATGGCCGGCCTGTCCCGGCTGGGGCTGGTGGACGTGGTCAGCGAGGCTCTCGACACCGTGCAGGTGCTGCCCGCCGCGGGGCAGGGAGCCCTCGCGCTCGAGTGCCGCGAGGACCACCCCCTGCGCGAGGTCTTCGCCCGCATCGAGGACGCCGAGACCCGCGCCTGCGTCGAGGCCGAGCGGGGTCTGCTCGCCCGGCTCGAGGCGGGGTGCACCGCGCCCGTCGGAGCGTTGGCCGAGGTGGTCGAGTCCGAGGACGGGCTGGAGCTGTCCCTGCGGGCGTTCGTCGGGAGCCCCGACGGGTCCGACGGGCTGCGTCGGTCCCTCACCGGGTCGTGGACCGAGCCCCGTGACCTCGGTCACCGCCTCGCCGAGCTGCTCCTCGAGGACGGCGCCGCCGGACTCGCCGGGGTGGGGAGCGGACTTGGCAGCCCGACCGGGGTGGGCCAGACTGCCCCCCAGAGCACCGATCCCCTGGCGTAGGAGCACCCCACGATGCGCAAGGCCTCGAGCACCGGCAGGACCACCGGGAGGCACGGCCCCGTGCCCGCACCCCGGGCGGCGACGGGGGAGCGTGCGCACGTCGCCTTCGTGGGGGCCGGTCCGGGGGATCCCGGCCTGCTCACGCTGCGGGCGGCCGAGCTCCTGGGCCAGGCCCGCATCGTCCTGCTGGACCGTCCTGACGACGTCGAGGTGGTGCGTCGCCACTGCCGCGAGGACGTCGACGTGGTGCCCCTCGTCCCGGTCGGCCGCGTCGACCCGGCTGCGACGACGCCCGACGGCCCAGCGCCGTCCGGGCCGGCGGGCTCGCTGGCGCTGCAACGACTCCTCGACGCGGTGGGCCGCCTCGGGGGGAGCGGCCTGGTCGTGCGGCTCATGAGCGGCGACCCGGGCGTGTTCTCTGGTCTCGAGGCCGAGTGCCGCGCCCTGAGCGAGGCCGACGTCCCCTACGAGGTCGTTCCGGGCGTCTCCAGCCTCCTGGCCGTTCCGCTGTATGCCGGGATCCCGCTCACCTCCCAGGACTCCCCGCGGCTGCACGTGTGCGACGCGGCCCTGCCGCAGGACCTCGAGGCGTCCGCCGCCGAGGACGTCACGGTGGTGATGTCCGGGACCCCCGGACGGCTGGTCGAGCAGCTCAGCACCCTCCTGGACGCCGGTCGCGCCCCCGAGACGCCCGTCGCGCTGACCGAGCACGGCACCACCGCGCACCAGCACACGAGCGCGACCACTCTGGGCGACGCCGCGCACGTCCTCGACCACGCCGACGAGGACCAGGAGCTGCTGGCCGTCATCGGCCGCACGGTGGAGCTGCGCGGCACCATGAGCTGGTTCGAGACGCGGCCGCTGATCGGCTGGAACGTCCTCGTCCCCCGCACCAAGGAGCAGGCGACCGGCGTCGTCGACCGGCTCGCGTCATACGGCGCGACCGCCACCGTGGTCCCGACCATCGGCATCGAGCCGCCCCGCACCCCGCAGCAGATGGACAAGGCCATCACCGGCCTGGTGACCGGGCGCTACGAGTGGATCGGCTTCACCTCGGTCAACGCCGTCCGCGCCGTGCGCGAGAAGTTCACGGAGTACGGCCTGGACACGCGGTCCTTCGCCGGCCTGCGGATCGCGGCCGTCGGCGGCACCACGGCCGCGGCCCTGCGCGAGTGGGGTCTCGTGCCCGACCTCGTCCCGAGCGGGGAGCAGTCGGCCGCGGGGCTGCTCGAGGAGTGGCCGCCCTACGACGTGCTCCTCGACCCGATCAACCGCGTCTTCCTGCCGCGCGCCGACATCGCCACCGACACCCTCGTGGCCGGGCTGCAGGACATGGGCTGGGAGGTCGAGGACGTCACGGCCTACCGCACCGTGCGCGCCTCACCGCCGCCCGCCGAGGTGCGCGAGGCCATCAAGACCGGCCAGTTCGACGCCGTGCTGTTCACCTCGAGCTCCACCGTCCGCAACCTCGTCGGCATCGCCGGCAAGCCGCACCGCGCCACGGTCGTGGCCTGCATCGGTCCCGCGACGGCGCGCACCGCCGAGGAGCACGGCCTGCACGTCGACGTCCTCGCCCCCGAGGCCAGCGCCGACGCCCTGGTCGACGCGCTCGCCGACCACGGACACACGCTCGCTCGGGCGTCCTACGACGCCGGCGACCCCATCGTGCTGCCCAGCAAGCGCCGTCGGCGCCGCCGCAGCTGAGCACCGCCGGCGCACCACCACCTCGCGTCCACGACCGCACCACACGACCGCACCACCCGACCTCTGCTGGAGACACCCTTGAGCTACCCGCTCCACCGCCCCCGCCGCCTGCGCCAGAGCCCGGCCGTCCGCCGGCTCGTGGCCCAGACCCGCCTCCACCCGGCCCAGTTCATCCTGCCGGTGTTCGTCAAGGAGGGGGCGACCGAGCCGACACCCATCGGATCCATGCCCGGCGTGGTGCAGCACTCCCTCGACACCCTCGAGCAGGCGGCGCGCGAGGCGGTCGCGGCCGGGGTCGGCGGGATCATGGTCTTCGGGGTCCCCACCAGCAAGGACGCCGTGGGGTCCGGCGCGACCGACCCGGACGGCATCCTCAACGTTGCCCTGCGCCGCCTGGCCGACACGGTCGGGGACGAGCTCGTCGTCATGGCCGACCTGTGCCTCGACGAGTTCACCGACCACGGGCACTGCGGGGTCCTCGACGCCCGCGGCGGTGTCGACAACGACGCCACCCTGGAGCGCTACGCCGCGATGGGCCTGGCCCAGGCCGAGGCGGGCGCCACCGTGCTCGGGCTCTCCGGGATGATGGACGGCCAGGTCGGGCACGTGCGCCGAGCCCTCGACGAGGCCGGCCACACCGACACGATCGTGCTGGCCTACGCCGCCAAGTACGCCTCCGGCTTCTACGGCCCCTTCCGCGAGGCCGTCTCCAGCTCGCTGCAGGGCGACCGCGCGACCTACCAGCAGGACCCGGCCAACTTCACCGAGTCGCTGCGCGAGACCCGCCTCGACATCGAGGAGGGCGCCGACATGGTCATGGTCAAGCCCGCGCTGCCCTACCTCGACGTGCTGGCCGCCGTCGCGGCCGAGTCCACGGTGCCCGTCTCGGCCTACCAGGTGTCGGGGGAGTACGCCCAGATCGAGGCCGCCGCGGCCCACGGGTGGATCGACCGCGACCGCGTCGCGCTGGAGGCCCTGACGAGCATCCACCGCGCCGGTGCGCAGCAGATCCTCACCTATTACGCAAGCTCGGCAGCACGTTGGCTGAACTAGTCGTTACGCTGGGTGCTTGTCGGTGCCCCGAATGACGGCACCCAGGGGAACGAGGGTCTTGTGACGGACGACGTGCGGTGGTTGAGCCCGACGGAGCAGGTGTCGTGGCGGGCCTACCTGCGTGGGCAGCGCCTGCTCGAGGTCGCCCTCGACCGTGACCTGCAGACCCACGGCGTCTCGCTGTCGGAGTACGAGATCCTGTCCATGCTGTCCGAGCAGCCCGGACGCCGGGAGCGCATGTCCGAGCTGGCCGCCCTCGTGGTCCAGTCGCGGTCCCGCCTCACCCACACCGCCAACCGCCTCGAGCGACGCGGCTGGGTCCAGCGGCACCCGGTCCCCGGCGACGGGCGCGGCGTCGAGCTGGTCCTGACCGACGCCGGCGTCGAGGCCGTGGTCGAGATGGCCCCCGTCCACGTCGAGAGCGTGCGCCGCCACTGGCTGGACGCCCTGTCGCCCGAGCTCGTGCAGGCGCTCGGCGACGCCATGACCCGGGTCCGTGACGACAACGGCACCTCGCAGCAGCAGCGGGCCGAGGTCGCCCGCGTCTGCGGCGACTGACGAGCACGGGTTCGACCCGCGCCCGGCCGGGCTGAGAGACTGAGCCGCATGACCACCCAGCCCCCGTCATACCCGTCTGCCGCTCCCGCCTCCGAGGCGTGGTTCGAGCGGGCGAGCGCCGTGATCCCCGGCGGGGTCAACTCCCCGGTCCGGGCCTTCCGATCCGTCGGTGGGACACCGCGGTTCATGGCGAGCGCGACCGGTCCCTATCTCACCGACGTGGACGGCCGGGAGTATGTCGACCTGGTGTGCTCCTGGGGGCCGATGATCCTCGGGCACCAGCACCCCACCGTGCTGGAGGCCGTGCACGAGGCCTCGCACAAGGGCTTCAGCTTCGGCACGCCCAGCGAGAACGAGGTGCTGCTCGCCGAGGCGATCGTCAACCGGGTCGACCCGGTCGAGCAGGTGCGCCTGGTGTCCAGCGGCACCGAGGCCACGATGAGCGCGCTGCGCCTCGCGCGGGGCTTCACCGGCCGCTCGGCGGTCGTGAAGTTCGCCGGGTGCTACCACGGCCACGTCGACGCGCTGCTGGCGCACGCGGGCAGCGGCGTCGCGACCTTCGCCCTGCCGGACTCCGCGGGCGTCCCGGCCAGCTCGGCCGGCGAGACGATCGTGCTGCCCTACAACGACGTCCGCGCCCTCGAGGAGGCCTTCGCGCGCCGCGGCGACGAGATCGCTGCCGTCATCACCGAGGCCGCCCCGGGCAACATGGGGATGGTCCCGCCGGCGCCCGGCTTCACCGCCGCCCTGCGCCGGACGACCCGCGAGCACGGCGCGCTCCTCATCAGCGACGAGGTCATGACGGGCTTCCGCGCCTCGGCCGCCGGGTGGTACGGCCTCGAGGGCCCGACCGTCCACGGCGCCCCCGACCTGTTCACCTTCGGCAAGGTCATGGGCGGCGGTTTCCCGGCCGCGGCCTTCGGCGGGCGCCGGGACGTGATGGAGCACCTCGCGCCCAACGGCCCCGTCTACCAGGCCGGCACCCTGTCGGGGAACCCCGTGGCCACCGCCGCCGGCCTCGCCACGCTGCGCGGCTGCACGCCCGCGGTCTACGAGCGCCTCGAGCACGCGGCGCACGCGATCGCCGACGGCGTGGCCGCCGAGCTGGCCGCCGCCGGGGTGGCCCACACGATCCAGTGGGCCGGCTCGATGTTCTCCGTCTTCTTCCGCGAGGGCCCGGTGCTGTCCTACGCGGACGCGCAGGGCCAGGACACCGCCGCGTTCGGACGCTTCTTCCACAGCATGCTGCGCCAGGGCGTCCACCTGCCCCCGAGCGCCTACGAGTGCTGGTTCGTCAGCGCCGCCCACGACGACGCCGCGGTCGACCGCGTCCTCGCGGCCCTGCCGGCCGCTGCCAGGGCGGCCTCAGCCGACGATGCTACGATGGGAGCGTGACGAGCAGCATGACCGCGACGGCCCGCACGATCGTGCACGTGATGCGTCACGGCGAGGTCTACAACCCCGCCAAGATCCTCTACGGACGCCTGCCCGACTACCACCTGTCCGACCTCGGTCGGCAGATGGCCGACCTGGTGGCCGAGTCGCTCGAGGGTCGCGACGTCGCCCTCGTCGTCGCCTCGCCGCTGGAGCGCGCGCAGGAGACCGCCCGGCCCGTGGCCGAGCACTTCGACACCCCGATCCTCACGGACAGCCGGCTCATCGAGGCCGGCAACCACTTCGAGGGCCGCCGGTTCGGCCACGGCGCGGGGTCGCTGCGGCGCCCCGCCAACTGGTGGCTCGTCCGAAACCCCTTCACCCCATCCTGGGGAGAGCCCTACCGCGCCATCGCCCGCCGCATGGAGGCGGCCGTGGACGCGGCCCGCCAGCATGCGCCCGGCCGCGAGATCGTGCTCGTCTCCCACCAGCTGCCCGTCTGGACGCTGCGCCGCCACCTCGAGGGTCGCCCCCTGTGGCACGACCCGCGACGCCGGCAGTGCAGCCTGGCCAGCCTCACGAGCCTGCACTACGACGGCGACCGCCTCACCTCGATCGTCTACAGCGAGCCCGCGGGCGCGCTCCTGCAGGTCGCCGAGCCCACGGTGGGGGCATGACGCAGGTCCGACGCACGCTCTGCGCCGCGCTCGCGGCGGTCGCGATCGGCATACCGCTCGCCGGCTGCTCCGACGACGCGGGCTCGATCAACGCCCAGGCCCGCTCCGGTGACCAGAAGGGCTACATCTCCGGCGACGGCACCATCGAGCGGCTGACCGCGGCCCAGCGCAAGGAGCCGGTGGCGCTGCAGGGCACGACCCTCGACGGTGCCTCCTGGTCCGTCGCGCAGCAGCGCGGCCACGTCGTCGTCCTCAACCTCTGGGCCTCGTGGTGCCCGCCCTGCGTCGAGGAGCAGCCGCGGCTCAACGCCCTGCACGCCGCCGTCCGCAAGACCCACCCCGACGCGGTCTTCATGGGCGTGCACGCGGGCCGCGAGTCCTCCGACAACGCCCGCGACTTCGCGCGTGCCCGTCAGGTGCCCTATCCCACGCTGGCCTTCGACGGCCAGACCGTGCTGGCGCTGCAGGGCAAGGCGCCCTCGCCGCCGACCACGCTCGTGCTGGACAAGCAGGGGCGCATCGCGGCCCGGGTGCTCGGCGCCATCACGTCCGAGCGCACCGTGCAGGACCTCGTCGACGACGTCGCCAAGGAAGCCGGGTGATCGCCGGCGTCACCGACGTCATCGCCGAGGGCACCCTCCCGCTCGCGGCGTGCGTCGCGCTGCTCGCCGGCGCCGCGTCCTTCCTGTCGCCGTGCGTGCTCCCGCTCGTGCCCGGCTTCCTCGGCTACGTCACGGGGCTCGGTGACACGCGCCTCGAGGACCGCCGCACCAGCCGCATGCTCGCGGGCACGCTGCTCTTCGTCCTCGGCTTCACCGTCGTCTTCGTGCCGCTCGTGATCCTCGTCGTCACCTCGGTCTCCACCCTGCTGCGCGAGCACCGGGAGGTCCTCGAGCGGGTCGGTGGCGTCGTCGTCGTGCTGCTCGCCCTCGTCTTCGCCGGGATGGGGACCCAGCGCCAGGTCAAGGTCGGCTGGCGACCCGCGGCCGGTATGGCGGGAGCCCCCCTCCTCGGCGCGGCCTTCGCGCTCGGCTGGACCCCCTGCATCGGCCCCACGCTCGGTGCCGTCATGGCGCTCGGCAGCCCCCTGGACGACTCCGCCACCGGGCCGCTGGCGCGCGGCGCCGTGCTGGGCGTGGCCTACTGCCTCGGTCTCGGCCTGCCGTTCCTGCTGCTGGCCGGTGGCTACGGCCGGCTCTCGGGCACCTGGACCGCGCTGCGCCGCCACCAGCGGGCGCTGCAGCTCGCCGGGGCCGGCCTGCTCCTCGTCCTCGGCCTGCTCATGGTCCTGGGGCTGTGGCAGCCCCTGGTCGCGGGCCTGCAGACGCGGCTCACCGAGCTCGTCGGGAACCCGGTCCTCTGATGCCCGCCACCTCCTCCCACACGCGTGACCGCGCCACCGGCGGCGGCGGCGCTGGCGACGGCGCCGACATCACCCAGCCTCGGCTCGGCCCGATCGGCTGGCTGCGCTGGGCCTGGCGCCAGCTCACCAGCATGCGCACCGCGCTGCTGCTCCTGCTGCTGCTGGCCCTCGCCGCCGTCCCGGGCTCGGTCTTCCCCCAACGCGACATCGACCCGGTCAAGACCCGCGACTACCTCGAGCAGCACAAGACCCTCGGCCCCTGGATGGACCGCGTCGGGCTGTTCGACGTCTACGCCTCGCCGTGGTTCGCCGCGATCTACCTGCTGCTGTTCATCTCCCTCGTCGGCTGCGTCGTGCCCCGCCTGCGCCTGCTGTGGCGCGAGCTGCGCGCCGCACCGCCGCGAGCCCCTCGTGTCCTCGACCGGATGCCGGAGCACCGCGTCGTGGAGCTCGGCGACGTCGAGCCGGAGCGCGCGCTCGCGGCGGCCCGCGAGGTGCTGCGGAGCCGGCGCTACCGGGTCCGCGCCGCCGACGCGGCGGCCACGGGTGGGGCGGGGCGGTCGGCATACGGCTCGGTCTCGGGAGAGCGCGGCTATCTGCGCGAGGTGGGCAACCTGCTGTTCCACGTCGCCCTGCTCGTCGTCATCGTGGGCGTGGCCCTCGGCCACCTGCTCGGCTGGCGCGTCGACGCGATCGTGCCCGAGGGGGAGACCTTCGCCAACACGACCAGCCAGCACGACACCTTCACCAAGGGGCCGTGGGTCGACGAGGAGTCCCTGCCGCCCTTCACCGTCCGCGTGGACCAGATGCGCGTGGCCTTCGAGACCACGCTCAAGGGCAAGCAGTTCGGGCAGCCGCGGTCCTTCGAGGCCGACGTGACCACCCGGGACACGCCCGGGGCCGCCGAGCGCCGCCGCAAGCTCGAGGTCAACGAGCCGCTGAGCTTCGGGCAGTCCTCGGTCTACCTGCTCGGCAACGGCTACGCCCCGGTCATCACCGTCAAGGACGCGCAGGGTCGTCAGGTCTACAAGCAGGCCACCGTGTTCCGCCCGCAGGACAACAACTACACGTCCACCGGCGCGGTCAAGGTCTCGGCGCTGCCCCCCGGCGAGCAGCTCGGCTTCCTCGGGCTGTTCGCCCCGACCATCTCCGACGAGGCGCTGCGCGCGATGCCCCAGTCGGACTTCCCGGCGCCGGTAGCGCCCGGCCTGCTGCTCGAGCTGTGGGAGGGCGACCTGTTCCCCGGCGGTCGGCCGCAGTCCGTCTACACGCTCGACACCCAGGCGATGAAGCAGCCGACGCTGGAGAGCGGCCTGCCCGTGCGCCTCGCGCTGCGTCCCGGTGAGACCCAGACCCTGCCGGGCGGCCGCGGGACGGTGACCTTCGAGGGCGTGCAGCGCTTCGCCGGGCTGTCGGTGCGCTACGACCCGGGCAAGCCCGTGGCCCTGCTCGGCGCGGTACTCGTGCTCGTCGGCCTGGTGCTGTCCCTCGTCGTGCGGCGCCGACGCGCCTTCGTGCGGGTCGGCGAGCGCGATGGACGTACCCTGCTGGAGGTGGCCGGTCTCGCCAAGAACGACGACCCCCGCCTGGGGGAGGCCGTCGACGACCTCACCGAGCAGCTCTGCGAGCGACTCGGGCTGACCCCGCCCGCCCGGTCCACGAAGGAGAACGCACGATGACCAACGAAGCCCTCGCGGGCTACTCCAACCTCGCGGTCTACTCCGCGCTCGTCGTGCTGGGCATCGCGTTCCTCGCCTTCGCCGTCGACCTGGCGGGCACCCGCAGCCGCGCGCTCGCGGGCCGGTCGGGCGCCTCGGGCGAGGGCCGTATGTCGGCCGCCTCCGGCGGCACGGACACCCTCGTCCGGGGTGACGCCCCCGCCGTGGTGCAGGCCGACGAGGGTCCGTCTCGTCGCCAGGCCGCCGGCATCGGGATCGCCCTGTCGCGGCTCGCGTCGCTGCTGCTCGTGGCGGCCGTGGTGATGCGGGCGCTGTCGGTGTCGCGGGCTCCCTGGGGCAACCTCTACGAGTACCTCCTCACCGCGGCGGCCGCCGTCAGCGTGGTCTACGTCGTGATGTCGCTGCGCCGGGACGTGCGCTGGCTCGGGGTCTTCCTCACCGCGCTGCTGATGCTCATCCTCGGGCCCGCCCTCACCGTCTACACCGAGGCGGGGCAGCTCATGCCCTCGCTGCGGTCCTACTGGCTGGTCGTGCACGTGTCGATCGCCATCATCGCCACCGCGATCTTCGCCATCGGCGCGGCGCTCAGCGCGCTCTACCTCGTGCAGGAGTCGAGCGAGCGTCGCCAGGCGGCGCAGGCCCGGCTCTCGGGGTGGCGCCAGACGCTGCTCGCGGCCCTGCCGCCGTCGCGGACGCTGGACCGGATGGCCTACGGGCTGCACGTGGTCGCGTTCCCGCTGTGGACGTTCACCGTCATCGCCGGCGCCGTCTGGGCCGAGAAGGCCTGGGGACGCTACTGGGGCTGGGACCCCAAGGAGGTCTGGTCCTTCATCATCTGGGTGGTCTACGCGGCCTACCTGCACGCCCGCGCCACGACCGGCATGAAGGTCCGCACCGCCACCTGGATCGCGATCGCCGGGTTCCTCTGCATCGCCATGAACTCCTTCGTGGTCAACAAGTTCATGTCCGGCATGCACTCCTACTCGGGGATGTGATCGACCGATGAGCTCTCCTGGACTGCGCTACTCGCTGCTGCGGATCATGCTGTTCCTCGGCTGCCTGATCGTCCTGTGGCTCGTGGGGCTGCGGGGCCTGCTCCTGGTCATCCTCGCCGGCCTGCTGTCCATGGTCGCCTCGCTGTTCGTCCTGCGCGGACCCCGTGAGGAGTTCAGCGCCCGCATCGCCGAGCGGGTCGACCGCAAGGCCGCGCGCGCCGAGGCGGCGGGAGCGCACAAGGTCTCCGACGAGGAGGTCGAGGACGACGAGATCAGGCGGACGTCGAGCGACGGCAGGATCGACGACCGCGCCGCGCGGCGGACCGACCGCCGGCACGACGGTCTCTGACATGGCCGGCGTCGACCCGACCGCCGCCGAGGTGGCTGACTCCGAGGTGGCCGGCACTCAGCCTGCTGACGCTCAGCCGGCCGGCGAGGCGCAGGGGACCCCCACCTCGTTGCCGTTCCGGCTCGGGGACTCCTACGCCAGGGCGGTCCCGGCCCTGTCGCTCGCGTGGTCGGCCGCTCCCGTCCCCGCAGCGCGCCTGCTCACCCTCGACGAGGGGCTGGCTGACGATCTGGGCCTGGACCCGGCGTGGCTGCGCTCGCCCGACGGGGTGGCCCTGCTCAGCGGACAGGTGCCCGAGGGCGTGACGACCGTCGCCCAGGCCTACGCCGGCCACCAGTTCGGCGGCTACTCGCCGCGGCTGGGCGACGGGCGCGCCCTCCTGCTGGGGGAGCTCGTCGACGGGTCCGGCACTCGCCGCGACCTGCACCTCAAGGGCTCGGGTCGCACCCCCTTCGCCCGCGGCGGCGACGGCAAGGCCGCGGTGGGTCCCATGCTGCGCGAGCACCTCGTGAGCGCCGCCATGCACGGGCTCGGCATCCCGACGACGCGGGCCCTCGCGGTGGTCGCGACCGGCGAGACGGTGCTGCGCGAGACGCCGCTGCCGGGGGCGATCCTGGCGCGGGTCGCCGCCAGCCACCTGCGGGTCGGCACCTTCCAGTACGCCGCCGCGACCGGTGACCCCGCCCTGCTGCGATCGCTGGCGGACTACGCCATCGCCCGCCACCACCCGGAGGCGGCCGAGGCGGACGAGCCCTACCTCGAGCTGTTCCGCCGGGTGACCCTGGCCCAGGCCGAGCTCGTCGCCCGATGGTCCCTGGTGGGCTTCGTCCACGGCGTCATGAACACCGACAACATGACCATCTCCGGCGAGACCATCGACTACGGCCCGTGCGCGTTCATCGACGCCTACGACCCGGCGACGGTCTTCAGCTCGATCGACACGGGTGGTCGCTATGCCTTCGGCAACCAGCCTGCGGCCGCGCAGTGGAACCTCGCGCGCCTCGGCGAGACGCTGATCCCGCTGATCGCTGGGGGCGCCGAGGGCGCCGAGGGCGCTGAGGGCACTGAGGGCGCGGCCGGTGCGGACGCTGCGGTCGAGGCCGCGACGGGCGTGCTGCACGAGTTCGCCGAGCGCTACGACCGGGTCTTCGTGGACGGCATGGCCGCCAAGCTCGGCCTGGCCGGTCTCGACGCGGCGACGACCCGTGACGTGGTCCGTCCGCTGGTCACAGACCTGCTCGCCCTGCTGCAGACCCATGGCGTTGACTGGACGTCCTTCTTCCGCGCCCTCGCGGCGGGAACGGCGGGCGGTCATTTCCTCGACGCCATGGCCTTCGACGCCTGGAGCGCCCGTCGCGACGCCCTGCTGCCGGACGACCGGGCGGCCGTCGCGGCCCGGATGGACGCGGTCAACCCGGTCTACGTGCCGCGCAACCACCGGGTCGAGGAGGCCCTGGCTCGCGCGACAGCGGGCGACCTCGGGACGTTCGAGCGGCTGCTCGACGCCGTCTCGAGCCCGTATGCCGAGCGGCCCGGCCTCGAGGACCTGCGCGGTCCTGCGCCGGCGGGGGCGCCACGCCACATCACCTACTGCGGCACCTGACCTACCGCCGGTAAAGGCATCGACCGCCCTTCGTTCGCCAGGTCGATGCCTTTACCCCCGGTAGGTCTGTCAGTGGATCGCGAGGCCGGCGGCCAGGAGCCCGCCGTAGGTCAGGGCCACCAGGCCCGTCGCCGCGAGCACCCGGATCAGCGCGGGACCGGTCGCGCCGCGCAGCACGTCGAGGCACGGCTTGATCGCGGGCAGCAGGCCGACCAGCCCGAGCAGCGCCCACCGGTGACCGGCCCAGGCGGCCAGGCCGGCGCACACCGCGGGGACGACCATGAGCACGACAAACAGGATCCGCGTGCCGCGGTCCCCGAGCCGCACCGCGAGGGTGCGCTTGCCCGCCACCTCGTCCCCGCTGATGTCGCGCAGGTTGTTGGCGACGAGGACCGCCGTGATGATCGAGCCGATGCCGACGGCGCCCGCCCAGGTGCCCGCGTCGACCTTCTCGGCCTGGGTGTATGCCGTGCAGACCGTCGCCACCAGCCCGAAGAACACGAACACGAACACCTCGCCCAGCCCGGCGTAGCCGTAGGGGCGGCGTCCGCCGGTGTAGAACCAGGCCGCCAGGACCGCGGCGATCCCGATCAGCAGCAGCCAGGTGTCACCGGACAGTCCCATGAGCGCCAGCCCGGCGAGGCAGGCGAGCCCGAAGCACGTGAACGCGGCGTACTTGACCAGCAGCGGCGTCGCGAGGCCACCGCCGACGAGCCGCACCGGCCCGACCCGGTCGGCGTCGGTGCCGCGGATGCCGTCGCTGTAGTCGTTGGCGTAGTTGACGCCGACCTGCAGGAACAGCGCGACCAGCAGCGCGAGGAGGGCGAGCGCGGCGTCCCACTGCCCGAGCCCCGCTGCGGATCCGGTGCCGACGGCGACGGGAGCAAGAGCGGCGGGCAGGGTCCGGGGGCGAGCGCCCTCGACCCACTGGGAGATGGTGGCCATGAGCACATTGTCTCGTGATCGAGAGATCGCGGTGCGCACGGCACGCGCGCCGGACGGGTGAGTCGTCGCCCATGGCCCGGAAGCCGAAGACCGATGACGAGCGACTCAGCTGCCGCCCGGCCCGGACCCCCTCTCCCGCGGCCTCGGCGCCGCGCTGAGCACCTGGGACAGCAGGTCCCGGACGGCCGCGGGGTCCGGCTTGCCCGGGCCCCGCTGCGGTATGCCGTCCGCGGCGGCGACCACCCGGGGCAGGGCGTGGGCCGCGAGGTGGGGGCGTAGCGCCGCCCGCACCCGCTCGGCGTCCCAGCCGGTCGCGACCTCGTCCGCCGCCGGACCGCCGACTCCGTCAGGTCCGGGGTGACCGCCACCCCCACCGCCACCGTCGCTTCCGCCTCCGTGGCCGCCGTCGCGCGCGCCGTCCTCGACGACCAGCGCTCCGACGACCTGACCCCACTCGAGGTCGGGGACGCCGACGACGACGCACTCGCGGACGCCGGTGACGTGGGCCAGGATCGCGTCCTCCACGACGCGGGGGGCGACCTTGAGCCCGCCGGTGACGATCACGTCGTCGGCCCGACCCAGCACCGTGAGGGTGCCGTCCTCGGCCAGCTCTCCGAGGTCGTCCGTGCGGAACCACCGCGTGCCGTCCTCGACCGTGAAGTGGGTTGCGGTGAGGGCCGTCTCGCCGAGGTAGCCGTCGGCCACCATCTCGCCCCCCAACGAGATGCGTCCCTCGTCGAGCCGGACGCGGGCGCAGGAGAGTGGCCGTCCGTCATACACGCACCCGCCCGCGGTCTCGCTCATGCCGTAGGTCCGCACCACGCGCAGCCCGGCCGCCACCGCCTGCGCGTGCACGGTAGCGGGCAGGGCGGCCCCACCGACGAGGATCCCGTCGTACGTCGCCGCGGCCTCGGCGCCCAGAGGTGAGGCGAGCAGCCGGACCAGCTGGGTCGGCACGAGCGAGGTGTAGTGGCGGACGCCACCGGTGAGACGCTCGGTCGCCGCGGCGAACCCCTCTGGGGTGAAAGGACCGTCGTCGGTCGCGACGGGGGAGTGCCCGGCCAGCAGCGAGCGGGCGAGGACCTGCAGGCCGGCGATGTGCGTGGGTGGCAGGGCCAGCAGCCACTGCCCATGGCCGCCGAGGTGCTCGGCCGTGGCCTCGCCGGATGCTCGCACGGCCGCGGCCGACAGGACGGCCAGCTTGGGTGTCCCGGTGGAGCCGGAGGTGCCGACGACGATGGCGGTGCCCTCCGGCGGCGAGGGCACGTGGTCCGATCGGCCCGGTGGCGCCCCGCTCGGGCACACCGCCGCACCACGCCCGGTGAGGGCCAGCTCGAGGGGCGCCAGGTCGCCGACCGCCGAGGCGGGGGACTGCGTGCCGGGCCAGTGGACCATCGTCATGCCACCGACCCTAGCCGCGCCCACCGACAGACCTCCTGCACAGGTCTGGCGCCATTCCTGCACATGTGTAGGATATGTGCATGTCCCTCCTCGAACGCCGCCTGCAGATCCTGCTCGACCAGGATCGCTACGACCGGGTCGCTCGCGCCGCCGAGGACTCCGGCCAGAGTGTCGGGGCGGTGATCCGGCACGCCATCGACGTCACCTACCCCGAGGACGTCGGCGCGGCCCAGCACGCGGCCCGGTGCTTCCTAGACCGTACGTCCGAGCCCCGCGACGAGCCGCCTCTCGACCTCCGGGAGCTCCGGCGCAACCTGGATGACGAGCTCATGGCCACGCTGCCCTCGTGAACGAGGTCTTCGTCGACAGCGCGGTGCCACTCCTGGCCGCGGGCGGCGCCCATCGCTTACGGGCGGCATCACGGGAGGTGATGGCTGCGGTGGCGGCCGGGAGCGTCCGCATGCACGCCAGCGTCGAGATGCTGCAGGAGTTCACCCACCACCGCATGCGGATGGGTGCGGTGCCCGAGGCGTTGCTGGACGCTCGAGACCTGGCGGACATGACCGTTGTCCATGCCTTTGACCTGGAGGTCTGGCAGGAGGCGACCCGCCTGATGCAGGTCAGTGCGATCCGCGGGCGAGACGCTGTGCACGCAGCGACCGCGCTGCTGGCCGGTTTCGACGAGATCATCTCCCCAGACACCGACTTCGTCGACGTGCCGGGTCTGCGACGCATCCACCCGGCCGACTGGCCGGCCTCCTGACCCCAGCCTCCGCCTGTCCGGTGCCCGTTGACCCGTCGACCTGTGGACCCACCGAGATCGGCGGCCGGGCTCAGGGACGGACAGGGAGGCCCAACGCCCTCGTCACCCCGCGCAGGGTGCTGAGGGTCACGACGATCGACAGGGCGGCGCACGCCGTCATCGCGGTGCCCACGGGCATCACCTCCGTCAGACCCCCCGCGAGCAGCGCACAGCCCCTGCGTCGTCATCCGCCCCGCCCCTGTGGCCGTAGGCGGCCCTGAGTGAGCTGGGAGCTCAGTTCGGGTCGTCTGAGGGCCGGTTCTGGGCGTGCAGGCGACCTGTTGTGAGCTGGGAGCTCAGTTCGGGTCGTCTGGGGCGACGCGCGTGATGGACATCTCCTCGCGGTCGTTGGTGGGGCGTGGACGGCATACGAGCCGGGCGTGCAGGCCCGGCCATGGACCGGGCAGGATGGGAGGCATGACTGACGCGATCACCACCCGTCCCCTGGCCGTCGTCACCGGAGCCTCCAGCGGCATCGGCGAGGCCACCGCCCGTCGCCTGGCCCAGGAGGGCTTCGAGGTGATCTGCGCGGCGCGGCGCACGGAGCGGATCGAGCAGCTGGCCAAGGAGATCGACGGACGGGCCGTCACCTGCGACGTCACCAGCGAGGAGGACGTGGCGCGCCTGGCGCAGGAGGTCGGCGACCGGCTCGACGTCCTCGTCAACAACGCCGGTGGCGCCCTGGGCACCGAGCGCATCGCCGACGCGGTGGTCGACAAGTGGCGGCAGATGTACGACTCCAACGTCATCGGCGCCCTCAACGTCACCAAGGCCCTGCTGCCCGCGCTTACGCAGGTGGAGGGCGGCATGGTCGTCATCGTCTCCTCGATCGCCGGCCTCGGGGTCTACGAGGGCGGCGCGGGCTACTGCGCGGCCAAGCACGCCGAGACCGTCATCGCCGAGACGCTGCGGCTCGAGGCGGTCGAGGACGGCATCCGGGTCTGCGAGATCGACCCGGGGCTGGTGCACACCGAGGAGTTCTCGCTCGTGCGCCTCGGCGGGGACCGGGCGGCGGCCGACAAGGTCTACGAGGGGGTCGCGGAGCCACTCGTGGCCGAGGACGTCGCGGACGCGATCGCGTATGTCGCGACCCGGCCCTCTCACGTCAACATCGACCGTCTGGTGATCAAGCCGCAGGCCCAGGCCGCGCCGCACAAGCTCGTCCGTCAGCGCTGACCCCGGGGGGACGGCGGCTGACGGCCGACTGGCCTCGGTTGATGGCGGCGGCCGCGCGGGTGGGCGGCCCTCGCCAGGCGCCGGGCGGTCCGGCATACTCCCGCCCATGACCCGTGACACCGCAGTCCCAGGCGCTGCCGCTGACGCCGCCAACCCGCCCCGGTGGAAGATCATCGGCCCCGGCCTGATCGTCGCTGCCACCGGTGTGGGCGCCGCCGACCTGGTGGCCACGTTGATCGCCGGCAGCAAGTTCGGCTACGGCCTGCTGTGGTGCGTGCTCGTCGGCTGCATCATGAAGATCGTGCTGGTCGAGGGCGCGGGACGCTACTCCCTCGCCACGGGCCGCACGATGTTCGAGGGCTGGCGCTCGCTCGGTCCCTGGACGACCTGGTACTTCGGTCCTTACATCGTCATCTGGGGCTTCGTCTACGGCTCGGCCGCCATGGCCGGCACCGGTCTGCCGCTCAACGCGCTCTTCCCCGTCCTGGACACCAAGTGGTGGGGCATCATCTCCGGGCTCGTCGGCCTGATGCTCGTGTGGTTCCACCGGTACGGCCTCTTCGAGAAGGTCATGGCGGCGTTCGTGGGCCTGATGTTCGTCGCCATGGTCGGCGCCGCGATCATCACCCTGCCCAACCTCCTCGACATCCTGGCGGGCCTCAAGCCGTGGATCCCGGACGGCGGCCTGGTCAACGTCCTGTCGCTCGCGGGCGGCGTCGGCGGCACCATCACGCTCGCGGCCTACGGCTACTGGCTGCGCGAGAAGGGTTGGGACACAACGCGCTTCATGCGGGTCATGCGCATCGACAACACCGTCGCGTATGTCGTGACCGGCATCTTCGTCCTCGCCACGCTCGTCGTGGGCGCCGAGCTGATGTACTCCATGAAGGTCGCCAGCGACGACAAGGGGCTGCTCTCGGTGGCCGACGTCCTCGACCAGCGCTACGGGCCGTTCGCGGGCAAGGTCTTCCTGCTCGGCTTCTTCGGCGCGGCCATGTCCTCGCTGGTCGGCGTGTGGAACGGCGTCTCGTTGATGTTTGCGGACTTCGTCGGCAACCTCAAGGGACTGCCGTCGGGCCACGCCGACACGCGCACCGGCGGCCGCTACTACCGGTGGTACATCCTGTGGCTGACCTTCCCGCCGATGATCATGATGTTCTGGGGCAAGCCGGTGGTGCTGATCCTGGCGTATGGCGTCCTCGGCGCGTTCTTCATGCCCTTCCTGGCGGTCACGCTGCTGTGGATCCTGAACACCGACCGCGTGCCGCGCGAGTGGCGCAACAAGGCCTGGTCCAACGTCCTGATGGTGGTGTGCGCGCTGGCCTTCGCGGCGCTCGCGGTGAGCGAGATCGTCAAGGCGATCCAAAAGCTCTAGCTAGGCGGGCTGCTCGGCGAGGCGCTTGATGTTGAGCAGCATCTCCCGGCTCATCACGAAGCTCACGGGCTCGATGACATAGGGGCCGCCGGCCAGGCGCTGCGCGAGGCTGTCGCCGTGGGCGTAGGTGTTGCGCTCGATCAGCCGGGTCCGCCCCTGGCTGAGTGGCTGCAGGTGGTAGGACCAGACGGTGGTGGCGAGCGGCCCGCCCTCCGGCACACCCACGAGGACGAGCGAGACGCCCGGCCGCACCTCGGCCACGACGAGCGGTGGGAGCTGCGGGTGCAGCCTGACCTCGTCGCCGACGCGAAGGTCCTGCAGGTCGGGACGGATCTCCTCGACGTTGCTGTCGAGGGAGCCGGCAGCCTGCTCCAGCAGCTGGTGGCTGTAGAAGCCCCCGCGGCCTCGCCCGATCTGGGCGAGCCACGGCCAGACCCGGTCGGGGGTCGTCCAGATCGTGATGGCCCGCGTGGATCGCCAGTCGTGGTCCTCGATCAGCTCGTCGCCGCCGAGCGTCGCGGACACCTCGTCCGGGGTGGCGCCCCAGGTGCGTCGCTCGTGGCTGTGCAGCGGCCCCGTCGCGAGGTGGGCGGCCATGCGCGCCGCGCCGGCCAGGTTGTCCTTGAGTCGATCACCCAGTGCCATGGCACCAGCCTAGGTCGAGTCGGGTCAGTACGGCCGGTAGGGTCCACCGCCGCGGAGGCTCTTGACCCCGGGGACCCCGGCAAGACCGC
Organism: Arsenicicoccus sp. UBA2120; assembly: GCF_002330965.1. Taxonomy (NCBI): domain Bacteria; kingdom Bacillati; phylum Actinomycetota; class Actinomycetes; order Micrococcales; family Intrasporangiaceae; genus Arsenicicoccus; species Arsenicicoccus sp. UBA2120. The sequence continues at coordinate 38,883 of NZ_DCYC01000090.1, read as the reverse complement.
CGTATGTCGCCTGGGCGTAGCGGGCCCCCGCCATGATCTGGGCGACCGGGTCGTTGCGCTCCGTGCGCGTGGGCAGCGCGAACGCGTCGAAGGTCGGGCCGATCGTCTGCATCAGGCCGAACGACGGCATGCCGGCGGCGGCGTTGCGGTCGTAGGTGTTGACGACCCCGACGTCACCGCCGGACTCGTTGTAGATGATGATCGCGAGGTTCTCCGCGTCCTGCGCACCCTGGGGGTAGCCGTTGGCGTAGAGCAGCCCGAGGGCCTCGCCGATCTGGCGGCTGAGCTGCGGCGACACGGTGTGCCCGTTGCCGATGACCGGGGTGCCGGGGCGGACGGTGCGCACGACCCGGCCGTCCGCCAGGACGACGAACGAGCCGTCGGCGACCGCGCGCCTCGTGTCCGCGTCGGTGAGGGTGGTCGCCTGGGTCCGGGCGGCGGTGAGGGCGTCGAGTGCGCGCTGCTGGGCCTCGACGGCGTCCGCGAGCGCGGCGTCGGCGGTCGTGCGTCGGTCGTCGGCCAGGCTCGTGGCGGTCTCGGCGCGCACGGCCGGCACCGCGATGGCGGCGGCAGCGGCGGACGGGGTGAGCGGCGCGGTGGCTGCCTCGGTGGCGGGACGCCCGCCGGCGGCGGAGGCCACGGACCGGGTCTGGGCCTCGACGGTCTGCTCCCAGGCGCGGTGAGCCGCGGTGGCCTCGGCGTGCGTCTGCTGCAGCGTGGCGCGGGTGCGGGCCTCGGCGGTGCGCGCGGACGCGAGACCGGCCTTGGCGGTGCGGGTGGTGGCGCTGTCGATGGGCCGGGCCGCGAGGAGTGCACCGGGCACCGCGACGGGCCGCAGCAGCCGGGAGACCGTGGCTGCGGGCAGGGCCGAGCGTGCGGTGGAGCGGGACGCCGTGTCCTTGTCGCGCGCGGCGAGCGCCGCCTGCACGACCGGGCGGGAGGACGGCGCGGGCGCCGCCTCGACCGCCGAGGCGGCGGGGGCCTGGCCGGAGATGTCGGTCGTCACCACGGCGGTGGTGGCAGCCACGGCGAGGGTGACGGCGACGAGGCCGGGGGTGGACGGACGGCGCGCGGAGGCGCGATGGCGAGGGTGATGACGCATGGGGGCCGATCAGGGAGGGGGCGGCGGTCAGGTGCTGCGATGCTGCGGGCACAGCGGCGCCGGGGCCGTGAGGCCGGGGACGGGGCCGCCAGGGCGCCAGCACGCATGAGATGGGCCGACGCGGGGCGCGTGCTGACTCGTTCGGGGCGAGGCACGCTCTCACTACCATAACGCTCCGGACTCGGTGGTCCGAATCGACCGAGCACAGCTGTGTGACCTGGGCAACGCCCATCCGGGTGAACTAGTTGCGATCTGCAGCCGTCAGTGGCGCTGCGCGACCTGCTCGTCCTGCCCCACATCGTCTGCGCCGTTGCGCGACTCGTCGTCGGCGTCACCGGTGGCCCGGTCCCGGGTGGCTCGCAGGCTCGTGACCGTGACGATCGCGAGCACCGCCACGATGAACACCAGCGACCAGGCGGTGGGCACGGTGGGGACGCGCGGCCAGATGCCGTGGGCCCAGTGCAGGATCAGCTTGACGGCGATGAAGCCCAGGATGATCGCGAGCCCGTGGCCGAGGTGCACGAGGCGGGACAGCGCGCCCTCGAGCACGAAGTACAGCGCGCGCAGGCCCAGCAGGGCGAAGGCGTTGGTGGCGAAGACGAGGTAGGGGTCGCCGGTGATGCCGTAGACCGCGGGCACCGAGTCGATGGCGAAGATGATGTCGGTGCCGAGCACGGCGAGGGTGACGACGGCGAGCGGGGTGAGGGCGCGGCGCCCGGCGTCCCGCACCGTCATCCGGGTGCCGCGATAGTCGCCGGTGACCGGCCACACGCGGTTGATGAGCCGGACGACCGGCATCTCGGCGACGGGGGTGTGCTCGGCGTCGCTCATCGCGTCACGCGCCACCTTGACCGCCGTCACGAGCAGGATGATCCCGAAGAGCAGGAAGGCCCAGTCGAAGCTCGCGATCAGCTGGGCGCCGAGGGCGATGAAGATGCCGCGCAGGACCAGGGCCCCGGCGACGCCGATGAGCAGCACGCGCTGCTGCAGCTCCTTGGGGACCGCGAAGCCCGCCAGCAGGAGCATGAAGATGAACAGGTTGTCGACCGAGAGCGACTTCTCGACGAGGTAGCCCGTGTAGTACTCCATCCCGATCTGCGACCCGTGCTGGGTCCAGACCCAGGCGCCGAAGAGCAGGGGGAGCGCGATGTAGAACGCCGACCAGCCGATCGCCTCGCGCATGGAGACGGCGTGCGGCTTGCGGGTCAGCAGGAAGTCGAGCGCGAACAACGCCAGCACGGCGCCCAGGGTCACGGCCCACAGCATCGGGGTGCCGATGCTGTCGAGGGCACCGCCCGTGGCGGCGGCCGGGCTCGCGGCGGGCGCGGCGGCATACGGCAGGGACAGGGTCAGCATGAGATGGGGTTCCTCAGATCGTCGTATGGCGGTCTGAGGTCTCCTTCACCCGCGCCAGGCGCCGGGCCCCCGTCCGAGGCGGCCGTTTGACGTGGCCGCCGGAATGACCGGATCGGGACTGGGAAGTACTCCCCTCGGCGAGCAACCCTAGGCGCCGGCCCTGGGCGTTCCCTGGATGTCCGGAGGCTCGGGAGGGCTCGGGAGGGGCTCGCGAGCAGCTCGCGACGGCGGTGTGATCTCGTCCACATCCTCTGGTGAGGATGGCCTAACTGAGGTTAGCCTTGCCGACATGATCGTCTGCCACTGCCGCATCGTGCGCGACACCGAGATCCTCGATGTCGCCGCGGCAGGGGTGCCCACCCTCGGAGCCATCTGCCGGTCTACCGGCGCCGGCACCGTGTGCGGCGGGTGCGTCCCGGCGGTGCGATCGCTGCTCCAGAGGTTCCGGGAGGACACGTTCGAGCCCGTCGGCGCTAGGCTGACGCTCGAGCACGCACTGACGCCGCAGTTCGCGCGTCTCGCGTCCGTCCAATCGGCCCTGGAGGATTCACATGCAGCCGCGTAGCCCACGGATCATCGAGCTCCTCAACGAGGCGCTGACCTTCGAGCTCACCGTCGTCAACACCTACTTCCTGCACGCGCGCATGCTCGACAACTGGGGCCTGCCCAAGCTCGGCAAGGTGTTCTACGACCTGTCGATCGGCGAGATGAAGGACGCGGACGAGCTCATCGAGCGGATCCTGATGTTCGACGGTCACCCCAACGTGCAGCGCCTCAACCCGATCAGCATCGGCGAGTCCGCCGAGGAGATGCTGCGGCTCGGCCTGGCCAGCGAGGTGGCCGCCGTCGCGCAGTTCAACGGCGCGGCCGAGGAGTGCCACGCGCTCGGCGACCACGCCACGGCCTCGATCTTCGAGGAGATGGCGCGCGACGAGGAGACCCACGCCGACTGGTTCGAGGGCCAGCTGGACGCGGTCGCCCGCACCGGCGTCGAGAACTACCTCGCGATGCAGCTCGCTCCGGGCGAGGCACCCTGACGCTCGCCGTTCGCAGCGGTCAGAAGTACCACGGGAAGGGCGACCAGTCCGGGTCGCGCTTCTCCAGGAACGAGTCCCGCCCCTCGACGGCCTCGTCGGTCATGTAGGCCAGGCGTGTCGCCTCACCGGCGAACACCTGCTGACCGACGAGGCCGTCGTCGGTCAGGTTGAAGGCGAACTTCAGCATCCGCTGTGCCTGCGGGCTCTTGCCCATGATCTCGGTCGCCACCTGCAGCGCCTCGCGCTCGAGGTCGGCGTGGTCGGCCACGATGTTGACCGCGCCCATCCGGTGCATGTCCTCGGCGGTGTAGGGCCGGCCGAGGAAGAAGATCTCGCGGGCGAACTTCTGCCCGACCTGCTTGGCCAGGTAGGCCGAGCCGTAGCCGGCGTCGAACGAGCCCACGTCGGCGTCGGTCTGCTTGAACCTGGCGTTCTCGCGCGAGGCGATCGTGAGGTCGCAGACGACGTGCAGGCTGTGACCGCCGCCGGCCGCCCAGCCGTTGACCACGGCGACGACGACCTTGGGCATGGTGCGGATCAGGCGCTGCACCTCGAGGATGTGCAGCCGCCCGCCGGCGGCCTTGACCCGCGCCTCGTCCACCGCGGCGGCGGTCTCGTCGGTGCTGCCCTCGACGGCGTACTGGTAGCCGCTGCGGCCACGGATGCGCTGGTCACCCCCGGTGCAGAAAGCCCAGCCGGCGGTCGTGGCCGACTGGCCGGTGCGGGGCGTGGGGCCGTTTCCGGTCAGCAGCACGACACCCACGTCCGGCGTCATCCGCGCATGGTCGAGCGCGCGGTAGAGCTCGTCGACGGTGTGCGGCCGGAAGGCGTTGAGGATCTCGGGGCGGTCGAACGCGATGCGGACCACGCCGTTGGCGCTGCGGGACGGGCCGCCCACGCGGCGGTGGTAGGTGATGTCGGTGAAGCCGAAGCCCTCCACCTCCGCCCACTCGGCGGGGTCGAAGGTCTCGCTGACGAAGTCCAGGGCGCTCACGGACCCGAGGATAGCCGCGCGGTCCGATGGCGGCGGCCCGCGGGCGGCATACGGTGGAGGTATGCCGATCCCCGAGTTCATCGTCGAGCTGCGCCGCCACGTCGGTCACGCACCCCTGTGGCTCACCGGAGTGACCGCCGTGGTGCTGCGTGGGGAGGGCGACGAGCAGGAGGTCCTGCTGGTGCGGCGCGCCGACACCGACGAGTGGAGCCCCGTGACGGGCATCGTCGAGCCCGGCCAGGAGGTGCACGAGGCGGCCGTCCGCGAGGTGCAGGAGGAGGCGTCCGTCGTCGCCGCGGTCGAGCGGCTCGTGTGGGTGTCGACCACGGAGCCGGTGCGGCACGCCAACGGTGACCAGGCGCAGTACGTCGACCACACCTTCCGGCTGCGGTGGGTGTCGGGGGAGCCGGCGGTCGGCGACGACGAGAACCTCGAGGCGCGCTGGTGGCCGGTGCGCGGCGTGCGGGAGGGCGTGCCGCCGATGCGGGCCCACTTCGGGGACCGGGTGCGGGTGGCGCTGGACGACCCGTCCGACGTCCTCCTCGGACCTACCTCAGGTCGTCAC
>NZ_DCYC01000090.1:0-33658 GCF_002330965.1 Arsenicicoccus sp. UBA2120 | reverse complement strand
GTCACATCGACCGGGGTTGGACGGGGGTCAGGACGGTGGCGTGGGCTGCCCGGACTGCCACAGCGCCCACGCGCTGACCGCCAGCAGGACGCCGCAGATCGCCGCGACGACGAGGTAGGTGAGGCGACGGCGCGCGTGCTCCGGCTCGCCGGCACGGGCCGCACGGGCGCGTGCGAACCTCCCCGCGTAGTGCTGGAACCACAGGTCGTTCGGGCGGGCGGCGCCATACCCGGCCACCAGGGTGAGGATCGCCAGGACGATCACGAAGGCCATGAGGCGGTCGGCTCCTCTCGGACGGCTCGGGGCGCAGGCGGGGGATGATGGGTCGTATGCCGACCCGCGTGCTGCCAGCCCTCGACGAGCTGCTCGGACAGATGTCTGTCGTCACGATCCCCCTCCACGCACGGTTCCGCGGGGTGACACACCGTGAGGCCGTGCTGCTCGACGGTCCGGCGGGGTGGGGGGAGTTCGCGCCGTTCCTGGAGTACGAGCCCCGCGAGGCCGCGCGCTGGCTCGCCGCAGCGGTCGAGGCGGCGTGGGTGGGCTGGCCGGACCCCGTGCGCGAGGTCGTGCCGGTCAACGCCACCGTCCCGGCGGTGGCTGCCGGTGAGGTGGCGGGGGTCGTCGCGCGCTTCGACGGCTGCCGGACCGCCAAGGTCAAGGTGGCCGAGCGCGGCCAGTCGCTCGACGACGACCTCGCCCGGGTCGCCGAGGTGCGGCGGGTGATGGGGCCGGACGCGCGGGTGCGGGTCGACGCCAACGGCGGCTGGTCCGTCGACGACGCGCTGTGGGCCCTGGATGCCTTGTCACGCCACGGGCTGGAGTACGCCGAGCAGCCCTGCGCCACCGTCGAGGAGCTCGCCGCCCTGCGGATCGCCCTGGCCCGCAACGGGATCGACGTGCCGGTCGCGGCCGACGAGTCCATCCGCAAGGCCGAGGACCCGCTGCTCGTCGCCCGGCTCGAGGCTGCCGACATGGTCGTCGTCAAGGTCGCCCCGCTCGGAGGGGTGCGTGCGGCCCTGGGCGTCGTCGAGGCGTGCGGGCTGCCCGCCGTCGTGTCGTCCGCCCTCGACACCTCGGTCGGCATCCGCGCCGGCGTCGCCCTGGCCGCCGCGCTGCCCTCGCTCGAGCACGCCTGCGGGCTGGGCACGGTCGCGCTGCTGGACGGCGACGTCGCCGCTGCGCCCCTCGTGCCGAGGGGCGGGGCGCTCGGCATACGGCCGGTGGAGGTGTCGCGCAACCGGCTGGAGGCGCTCGCGGCGCCGCCGGACCGGGTGCGGTGGTGGCGGGAGCGGGTCGCCGCGTGCCATGCGGAGCTGGCCTCGTCGTCTGGCAGCATCGGGGCATGAACCCCTCCCAGGCCCTCGCCGAGGTCCTCGTCGACGAGCTGGTCCGCCACGGCGTGACCGACGTCGTCCTCTGCCCCGGATCCCGTTCTGCGCCACTGGCCTACGCCGTGCACGACGCGGACCGGGCCAGTCGCGTGCGGCTGCACGTGCGGGTCGACGAGCGGTCCGCCGGGTTCCTCGCGCTGGGTCTGGCCAAGGTGTCCCGGCGGGTCGTCCCGGTCATCACGACCTCCGGCACCGCCGTCGCCAACCTGCACCCCGCCGTCCTCGAGGCGCACCACGCGGGCGTGCCGCTGCTCGTCCTGTCCTGCGACCGCCCGGCGGAGCTGCTGCGGACGGGCGCCAACCAGACCACGGTGCAGCCGGGCCTGTTCGGCGAGGCGCTGCGGTGGCGGCACGAGATGCCCGCCCCGGAGCGGCGGGCCGGTCAGACGGCCGTATGGCGCTCCGCCGTCTCGCGGGCCTGCGCCGCGGCGGCTGGGGCCCTCACGGGCTGGGCCGGCCCGGTGCACCTGGACGTCGGGCTGCGAGACCCGTTGACGCCGGACGACTCTCACGACTGGCCGGAGTCCTTGGAGGGACGGCCGGGCGGCGATCCGTGGACGGCGGTCGCGTCCCGTGCGTCACGGACGGCGCCGGGGATCCCCCACGGTGCGGGGGTGGACGACGTGCCCCGGACCGTCGTGGTGCTCGGCGACCTCCCGGAGCCTGCGATGGCCGACGAGGCGGTCCGGCTCGCGGCGGCGGCGGGGTGGCCTGTGGTGGCCGAGCCCTTCGGCCTCATGGACCGGACGTCGGTGCTGCCGCACGGTCCGCTCCTGCTGACCTGCCGGCCGTGGCTCGAGTCCCATCTGCCGGCGCGGGTTCTCGTGGTGGGGCGCCTCACGCTGACCCGCGACGTGGCGGCTCTGATGCGCCTCGTCGATCGGGTCGAGTGCGTGACGCCGGTCCCCGACTGGCCGGATCCCTCCGCCCGCGTCGGTCGCGTCCACGCGTGGGAGGCGTTGTCCGCCACCGAGATCCGCCCGCGCTCTGCGGAGGACGCGGAGTGGAGCGCGCGCTGGCGCGAGGCCGGCCGGCGGCTCGCCGCGACGCCGCTGTGGGCGGCCGACGAGCCGTCCGGGCTGGCGGTGGCGTCCGCCGTCCTCGAGACGCTGGCCGAGCTGCCCGGCGCGGCAACGCTGTTCGTCGGCTCGTCCCAGTCCGCGCGTGACCTCGACTGGGCGTCAGCGGGATTCGCGACGCCCGTGACGGTCGTCGCCTCCCGAGGACTGGCCGGCATCGACGGGTGCGTCTCCACCGCAACGGGTCTCGCGCTGGCCGGCGACGGTCCGACGGTGGCGCTGATGGGTGACCTGACCTTCCTGCACGACGCCAACGGTCTGCTGATCGGCCCCCACGAGCCGGTGCCCGAGCTGACGATCGTCGTCGTCAACGACGACGGCGGCGCGATCTTCTCCACGCTCGAGCACGGGGACCCGTCTCGTGCAGCGCAGTTCGAGCGCGTCTTCGGCACACCGACGGGCACCGACCTGGCCGCCCTCTGCGCCGCGCACGGGGTCGCGCACGAGCGGGTGACCACGATCCCGGCGCTGCGGGATGCGTTGCGGCGCAAGGCTTCCGGCATACGGGTCGTCGAGGTCCCGTTGTCCCGCACGGGTGTCCGGGGCGCCCGGGCCACGGTGCGGGCGAACGTCGCCGCCGCGCTGGCCTGATCGCCCCCGCCCCGACAACGTGAGTGTTTCGTCCACCATTCTTGGACGAAACACTCACGATCTGGCGGGGCAGCGGTGCGGGGCGGCGGTGCTGGTGGGGTGGTGGGGGGGAGCCGTCAGGTCTCGCGGATCGCGGCCACCAGGGCGTCCCCGTCGACGCCGTGCCAGCTCCCGGGGAGCTCACGGTGCTGCGCCCCGGGGACGGCCTGCTCCACCTCGCGCGCCCAGCCGCGCAGGCGGTCGTCGCTGCCGCTGCTCGCGAGGACCAGCGTGGGACAGGTGATCGCCGCCAGGTCGGCCGCGCGGGTCCGGCCGGTCAGGGTGAGGTCGTAGGGGAGGGTGTGGGCGGCCGGCTCGCCCGGCCCCGTCGGGATCTGGGCGACGACCTCCTCCGGGATGCCGATGCGGCGGTTGAAGGTGCGGACCGCGTCACCGCGACGTCCCTCGCGCACGAGCGCGCGGATCTCGTCGCGCACGTCCGGGCCGTCATCCGCCAGCACCGGCTCGAGGGCGACCACGCCGGTGACGCCGGCGACGTCACGCGCGGCCAGCAGGGCGAGGGTCGCACCGGAGGAGAAGCCGTAGAGGCGGGCGCTGCCCCCGTGCTCGGCGACCAGCGCGGCCAGGTCCTCCACCTCGCGGTCCGGCTCGTAGCCCTCGGTGTCGCCGCTCTCGCCCTTGCCGCGCCGGTCGTAGGTCACGACGGTCGCCTGCTCGGCGAGGGCGGGCGCGAGGTCGGCGAAGGCGGTGAGTCCCCGGTGCATCATGACCGGCTCGACGAGGACCAGGACCGGGCCGGAGCCCCGGCAGGTCCAGGCGATGGTCGTGCCGTCGGCCGAGGTGGTGGTGCCGTGCTGCGGGTCGTGCGACATGGGTTCTCCTGCGGGGAGGAACGGACCGGGGTGCGTGGGTGCGACGGGCGCCGAGGGGTCAGGCCTGGGGGAGGAGCGTGACGAGCCGGCGCGGGGCGGTGCAGCGGTAGGAGTCCTCCAGGATCTCGGCGACCTCGTCCCAGTCGGTCGTCCCGGTCAGGTCGAGACCCGTCCAGCCCGAGGCCCCGAGGTAGCCCGGCACGTACGCCCCAGGGCTCTGCCGCAGCGCGTCTCGATCCTCCGGCGCGGCCTGCACCACCACGGACTGCGGGTGCTGCACCCACTCGCCGCCCACCTTGAGCGAGCCGCCGTAGTAGGCGAACACCTTGACCGTGAAGAACGCCGGCCGTCCGTGCGAGACCTTCTCGTCGATGTCGGGCAGCGCGCGGGCCAGGGCCCGGACGCGCGCGAGCAAGGGGTCGTCCCGGTCGTACATCGCGTCGTGCATGGGTGCACCTCCGGCCCCCAGCATGCCGGAGGACCGCCCGTGGGGGAATGCCTCACGGGGAACGCCCCCAGAGACGTGGTCGGGCCGGGCGCCCGAAGGAACGCGGTCGGGCCGGGCGCCCCTAGGAGGAGAGGGCGTCGCGCATGGGGACGAGCTTGGCGTCCGACTCGGCCAGCTCGGCCGCCGGGTCGGAGCCGGCGACGATCCCGCAGCCGGCGAAGAGGCGGATCTCGCGCGGGTCGTCGGCCGAGATGGCGCCGGACCGCAGCGCGATGCCCCACTCGCCGTCGCCGTCGGCCGAGAGCCAGCCCACGGGCCCGGCATACCGCCCGCGGTCCATGTGCTCCAGCTCGGAGATCAGGGTGTCCGCGACGTCGCGGGGCGTGCCGCAGACCGCCGCCGACGGGTGCAGCGCCTCGGCGAGAGCCAGCGAGGTGGAGTGGGACGACAGGACGCCGGCCACGTCGGTGGCGAGGTGCATGACGTTGGGCAGGTGCAGCACGAACGGCGACTCGGGCACGTTGATCGAGTCGCAGTGCGGGGCCAGGCGATCCGCGACGGAGCGGACGGCATACTCGTGCTCGACGAGGTCCTTGGAGGACCGGGCGAGGTGCGCGGCGAGGGACAGGTCGCGCTCGTCGTCGCCGGTCCGGCGGATCGTCCCGGCGAGGACGCGGGAGGTGATCAGGCCGCGCTCGAGCCGGACGAGCATCTCGGGGGTGGCCCCGACCAGCCCGTCGACCGAGAAGGCCCACGTGTTGGGGTAGCTCGTGCTCAGGCGCTGCAGCAGCGTGCGCGTGTCGAGGGGCGTCCGGGCGCGGGCCGTGAGGTCGCGCGCGAGGACGCACTTGTCCAGCTCTCCGGCCGTGATGCGCGAGACGGCGGTCGCCACCGCGCCCATCCACTGGGTCGGCGTGAGGGAGCCGTCGCCGAAGGACACGCCCGCGGAGGCCGCCGGGACGGTGCTGGGCTCGAGGACGACCGACGGGGTGGCCTCGCCGGCGGGCGTGCACGTCGTCAGCCACGCCTGGTCGCCGCGGCGGCCCACGACCACCGACGGGACTATCAGCGTGCCGCCGGCGGGCGAGGACGAGGAGTAGGCCATCGAGCCGAACGCCACGAGTCCCGAGCCGGGCAGCCGGACCTCGTCGTCGACGGACGACTCGGCCACGAGCGCGGTCCACCAGCGGGACGCCTCGGCGAAGCGCTCGGCCCCCGAGGTGTCGACGCGGCCGGCCGCGCCCCAGCCGACGATGCCGTCACCACGGCGCTGCCACGAGAACACCTGGGTCGCAGGCAGGTCCGCCGGGACCAGTGCCAGGAGGTCGCCCGGGTCGGCGATGCGGCGCGTCACCACCCGCAGGGCGGGCACGGGAGCGGAGCCGTCCGTGCCGGTGGCGGACGACGTGGTCGAGATCGTCACCGCCGCAGGTCCCCCGGGGAGCCAGAGCCGGAGCCGGGGCCGGACTCTGCGCCCCGCACCTCGACCTCGTCGAAGCGCGTGACGGTGATGCGCATGTCGCACGCGAGCCAGTCACCCGGCCGCACCGCGTCGCCGGACGGGACGCTGACCATCGACACCTGCATGTGCGGGACGTCGGCGTAGGTCAGCCGGCGACCGTCGAGCCGGAACGGTGACGGCGCCCCACCCAGCTGGGTCGCGACGACCCGGGCGGCCTTCCGCGCCGCCAGGCGCGGCGTCATACGGGGACGAGCCGTCTCGATGCCGACGCCGTGCGCGGTGCCGCCGCCCACGACGGCCAGCCAGCCGTCCTTGCGAGCGGTTCGCTGGGAGTAGCCGATCGAGCGGCCCTTGGCGACCGGGTGCACGTCGATGACCCGGCCGTATGCCGTGAGCGCGGCGGGGTCGCCGAGCCACAGGTCGGTGCCCGTGCGGACCAGCACGACGGTGTCGCCGGCGGTGCCGGAGAGCCGCCCGACCTCGTCCGCGGTCAGGTGGGAGGCATAGAGCCGCGGGACCGCCACGCCCAGCTCGCCGAGGCGGTCCAGGAGGGACGAGACGAACACGACGCGGTCGCCGAAGGGCGGGTTGTGCAGGGCCACGCCCTCGCAGCGCTCGTCGCGCAGCGCGTCGACGAGCGAGGGCAGCCGCGGCCACTCGATGCCGTGGCGACCCATCGGCGAGTCCACCTCCACGACGAACCGCCGCCCGGTGCCGAGGATCTCGCGCAGCGTGGTCTCGGAGGCCACGGTGTGGACGAGCCGCGGGTCGTCGGGGAGCGCCTCGCCCGGCAGGGTGGGAAAGAGGACGAGCACGTCGCCGTCGGTGGCGTCCAACGCCTGCTGCGCCTCGGCCGGGGTGCCGACCGCGACGACGGGGGCCTGGACGCGACGGCACTGGGCCAGCACGCGCTCGGCGCCGATGCCGTAGCCGTCGCCCTTGACCACGGGCACCACCCAGGGGTGCTCCGCGAGATAGGTGTCGACGTGCGTCTCCCAGCGGGGCCGGTCGATGACGAGCTTGAAGGTCATCCGCGCCGCCCGAGGTAGAGCTGGAAGGCCTTGTGCAGCAGCCGGTTGATCGGCAGGTCCCACTCGCCGACGCGCTCGTGGACGTCGCAGCCCACGGAGATCTTGAACCGGACGAGCCCGGCGTGCGGGTCGTCGTTGCCGATCTCGTCGGTGATGCCGCGCATGTCGTAGACGGAGCACCCCTCGGCGAGGGCGCGCTGGATCCCGAACCACTGGGTGCCGTTCATCGCCCGCGCCTCGCGGCGCGCGGTGGTCGAGGCGCCGTAGAGGTACCAGCAGCGGTCGGCGACGGTGATGTTGATCGTGGCCGCCAGCAGCTCGCCGTCGAGCTCGCCCAGCGCCAGCTCGAAGCGGGCCGGCGACCCCGGGGCGCCCATCAGCTCGGCCATGCGGTGGAAGTAGGACTCCGGGCGGGGCGTGAAGCCGTCGCGCTCGGCGGTCTCGACGTAGACGCGGTGGAACGCGGCGACGTCCTCGCGCAGCGTCTCGGGGGTGGCCAGGCGCACCTGGACGCCGGCCTTGGTGGCGGCCTTGATGTTGCGGCGCCACTGCTGGTTCATGCCCTTGAGCAGCGACTCCTCCGTCTGGCCGGCGAGGGGGAGGCCGGCCGTGAGGCGCGGCTGCCCGGCGGCGAACCCCGGCCCGTCGTCGGCCCGCGACCAGCCGTGCGCCTGCAGCCAGGAGACGATGGCAGAGCCGGACGCGTCCACGGAGTCGGCGGGGACGGCATACAGGCTCGTCTGGTCCTCGTCGGCGAGCGCGGCCTTGACCGTCCCCGGGTCCCAGGTGCGAGCCGTCGAGGGGCAGCCGACGCGCAGCGTGAACGCTCCGGAGCGCCGGGCGTGCTCGACGAGCGGGCCGAACCAGCGCTGCGGGTCCTCGGCCACCTCGTCCCACGGCAGGACCGGCCCCTCGGGCAGGTAGGCCAGGGACCGGCGGACCTTGGGGAGGCGACGATGCAGGACCAGGCCGACCCCCTGGACGTCGTCGTGCTCGTCGACCCAGGCGATCCGCTCGCCCTCCCACTCGGACTTCAGCGCGGCCCAGGACGACAGCTGCAGGAAGCTGCCGGAGCGGGCCTCCACACCGGCGTCGAGGCCGTCGGCCCCCAGCGACACGATGCGCAGGGGCGGGCGGGCGGTGGTCGAAGGCTCGGTCATGGTCCTCGTCCGGGTAGGCGATCGGTCGGGCGCAGGCGAGCCTGACGCCGGTTCAGGCTACACCGGGCCCGGGGCCCCGCCGTGTGAAGATGTCCGTCATGAGCCGAGCCACGCTGTCCAAGCAGCCGCACGAGGTCGCCTCGATGTTCGACGAGACGGCGGGTCGCTACGACCTGATGAACGACGTCATGACCTTCGGTCAGATGCGCCTGTGGCGGCGGGCCGTGACCTCGGCGGTGGCCGCCGGCCCGGGGGAGACGATCCTGGACATCGCCGCCGGCACCGGCATGAGCAGCCTGCCGTTCGTCGAGGCCGGGGCGCGCGTCGTGCCCGCGGACTTCTCGCTCGGCATGCTGCGGGTCGGCAAGGAGCGCCGGGCGGCGCTGCCGTTCACCGCCGCCGACGCGACCCGGCTCCCGTTCGCCGACGACAGCTTCGACGTCGTCACCATGTCCTACGGCCTGCGCAACGTCGTCGACACCGACGCCGCCCTCGCCGAGTTCCTGCGGGTCACCCGCCCGGGCGGCCGCCTGGTGGTCGGCGAGTCCAGCCAGCCCACCAACCGCGCCTTCCGCACCCTCTACACCACCTACCTCATGGGGGCGCTGCCCACCGTGGCCCGCACCCTGTCGAGCAACCCCGACTCCTACGTCTACCTCGCGGAGTCGATGCGGGCCTGGCCCGACCAGCGCACCCTGGCCACCCGCATCCAGCGGGCCGGCTGGTCCCAGGTGCAGTGGCGCAACCTGACCGGCGGGATCGCCGCGGTGCACCGGGCCGTCAAGCCCGTCTGACCCGACTCCTCGCCCAGCCCGCCGTCGCTGGGGCAGCATGGGTGGATGAGCGACGTCGCCGATGCCCTGCGTTCCTCCCTCGACGGCCCGTGGGCCGAGGTGCGCGAGCTCGCGCGCCGACAGATCGAGCCCGGACGGTTCGGACCACCCGAGACGGACCTGTCGACCGAGGACTACCGCGCCCGGGTCCTCGACCAGCTGCTCGACCTCGCCTCGCTGGGCTTCGCCGGGCTCGGGCTGTCGACCGACCAGGGCTCGGCCGACCAGGGAGCCTCGGTCACCGCCTTCGAGATGCTCGGGCACGGCGACCTGTCGCTCTTCGTCAAGGCAGGGGTCCAGTGGGGACTCTTCGGCGGGGCCGTGGCGGCGCTCGGCACCGAGCGGCACCACGAGCGCTACCTCGAGCCCATCGCCCAGGCGCGGCTGCTGGGCTGCTTCGCGATGACCGAGACCGGGCGCGGGTCCGACGTCCAGTCGTTGCGCACGACGATCACCCACGACCCGGCCACCGACGAGCTCGTCGTGCACACCCCCGACCCGAGCGCGCGCAAGGACTACATCGGCAACGCCGCCCGGGACGGACGGATGGCGGCCGTCTTCGGCCAGCTCGTCACCGCGGACGGCACGGGGCACGGGGTGCACTGCGTGCTCGTCCCGGTCCGGGACGACGCCGGCCGGGCCCTGCCCGGGGTGACCATCGGCGACTGCGGTGGCAAGGCCGGCCTGCCCGGCGTGGACAACGGCCGGTTCACCTTCGACCACGTGCGGGTGCCGCGCGACAACCTGCTGGACCGGTATGGCGCGATCGACGCGGAGGGCACCTACTCGTCGCCGATCGAGTCCGACGGCCGCCGCTTCTTCACCATGCTCAGCACCCTGGTGCGGGGCCGCATCACCGTGGGGGCCGCCGCCGGCTCCGCCACCCGCAACGCCCTCACCCTCGCGACGATCTACGGCCTGCACCGCCGCCAGTTCGCCGGCCCCGACGGGCAGGACGTCGTCCTCCTGGACTACCGGGTCCACCAGCGCAAGCTGCTCCCCGCCCTGGCCCGCAGCTATGCCCTGATGTACGCCCAGAACGACCTCACGAGGACGATGCACGAGGTGCTCCGGGCCGGTGACGACGCCGACGAGCGGGACCGGCGACGGCTGGAGACGCGCGCCGCGGCGCTCAAGGTGGCGTCGACGTCGCACGCCTCGACGACGATCCAGACCTGCCGCGAGGCGTGCGGTGGTGCGGGCTACCTCTCCTTCAACCGGCTGGGCAAGCTGCGCGCCGACACCGACGTGTTCACGACCTTCGAGGGCGACAACACCGTCCTGCTGCAGCTGGTCGGCAAGAGCCTGCTCACGTCCTACGCGTCCCAGTTCGAGGACCTCAACGCCGTCCAGACCGTCGCGACCGTCGCCCGCCAGGCCGGGGCGGCGCTGCTGGAGCGCACCATCAGCGGCTCGCTCGTGCAGCGGCTGCTGACCGGGGCGCCGGGCCGCGACGCCGACGACGCGCTGGGCGACCGCGGCGGCCAGCTCGCGCTCCTGACCGACCGCGAGGAGCACGTCCTGGAGACCCTGGCCGCCCGGCTGCGCCGGGCCGACCGGGACGACCCCCGTCAGGCCTGGCAGACCTTCGACGCGGCGGGGGAGCACGTCCTCGAGGCGGCCCGGGCCCACACCGACCGCATCCTGCTCGAGGCCTTCGCCGCGGCGATCGACGAGTGCCCGCCGGGGGAGGCGCACGACCTGCTCGACCTCGTGGCCGACCTGTTCGCCTGCTCGACCGTCGAGGCCCACCGGGCGTGGTACCTCGAGCACGGGCGCCTGTCGCCCGAGCAGGCCAAGCGGCTGACCGGGCGCGTGGACGACCTGCTGGCCCAGGTGCGTCCGCACGCGCAGACGCTCGTGGACGCGTTCGCCATCCCACGGGAGTGGCTCGCCAGCGACCTGCTCGACCCGCTCAGCAGCACCGAGGTCGAGGCCTCGGTGCAGGGTGCCGTCTCCGGCCAGGGCGGGATCACTACCGGGTGAGGACCACGACGGCGGGCACGACCACGCAGACCGCCAGCGCGGCCAGGGCGTGCACCACGGGGTGACGTCCCAGGGTCATCACGACCTCGTGCCGCACGACCCGCGCCCACGGCAGACCGACGGCGGGCGCGCCGGCCAGGAGCGCGGTGAGGCCGGCGCTGCGGGCCAGGTCGGCGACGCGAGGCACGTGGTAGCCGCTGGTCACCAGCACCCCCACCGCGGCCGGCCCGAGCAGGTCGGCGAGCAGCGCGCGCGTGAAGGCGACGTTCTCCTCGGTGGTGCGCGAACGGTCCTCCAGCACGATCGCGGCGTCGGGCACCCCACGGGACCGGGCGTGCTCGGCCATGGCGGCGGCCTCTGACCGGGGCTGGCCCGGTGCCTGCCCGCCGGACAGGACCAGCCGGACCTGCGGGTCCTCGGCGTGCAGGGCCGCCCACCGCTCGATGCCCGTGTCCATCCGGCGCGTCAGCAGGTCCGGCATCCGGCCGGCCTCGAGCCCGGACCCCAGGACGGCGACGTAGCGGGGGCGTTCGCGCAGCCGCAGGCGGGGGAGCAGCACGCCGACGGCGACGTAGGCCAGGGCGACCAGGACGATCCAGGCGGAGGTGGCCGCGAGGACGGCCGCGAGCAGGAGCAGGAGGGTCGCGAGCACGGCGGCGAGTCTAGGTCCGGGGGAGGGGAGGGCGTCATACGGCCGGTCCGGGTCCGTCACCGGAGATCACCCGCGATCGCGCCGGCGCGGGTCACGATCGGGCGACGATCTTGTGAAGGCGTGCACAAGTGAGGCTTGCCTAACGCGACATCGGTGCGGAGCCCTCCTAGACTCCCGAGGTGGTGCGCCTCCTGCCGGCCGTCGAGCGCGGCGGAGCACAGGAGTTGCCGACGACGGACGAGCGATGCGGAGTGGCTGTGACCTCTGGGACGATCCCACGACCTGACGGCGTGGAGAGCGCAGACGTCATCGTCGTCGGGGCCGGCCCCGGCGGCTCGGCCACCGCCACCCACCTCGCGCGGCACGGCCTGGACGTCGTCCTGCTCGACAAGGCAACCTTCCCCCGCGACAAGATCTGCGGCGACGGGCTCACCCCCCGAGCCGTCCGCGAGCTGGCGACGCTCGGCGTCCCCACCCGCGAGGAGGACGGCTGGATCCGCAACAAGGGCCTCCGCATCGTCGGCGCGGGGCAGACCTTCGAGCTGGACTGGCCGGAGAGCTCGGCCTTCCCGGGCTACGGCCTGGCCCGGGCCCGCGCCACCCTCGACGAGACCCTGGCCCGCCACGCCTCCGCGACCGGCGCCCGGCTGATGGAGGGCATGAACGTCACCGCTCCCGTCGTCGAGCGCGGCCGGGTCGTCGGTGTCCAGGCCAAGGTCATGCAGGACGGACGCGCCACCGGTGAGGTCCGCGAGCTGCGAGCCCCCGTCGTGATCGCCTCCGACGGTGTCTCGAGCCGGCTCGGCACCGCCGTCGGCCGGCAGAAGCTCGAGCGCCGCCCCATGGGCGTCGCGGCGCGCACCTACTACACGAGCCCGCGCACCAACGACGACTACATGGAGTCCTGGCTCGAGCTGTGGGTGCCCGAGGACCCGTATGCCGACCCGGCCGACCCCGACGCCAAGCGCATCCTGCTGCCCGGCTACGGCTGGATCTTCGCCCTCGGCGACGGACGGGTCAACGTGGGCCTGGGCATGCTCGACACCTCGCCCGCCTTCGGTCAGGTGGACTACAAGGACCTGCTGCGCCGCTGGGTGGCCACGCTGCCGCCCGAGTGGGAGTGCACCCCCGACACGATGACGGCGCCCATGCGGGGCGCGGCCCTGCCGATGGCCCTCAACCGTCAGCCGCTGTACGCCGACGGCCTGCTGCTCGTCGGCGACGCCGGAGGCATGGTCAACCCCTTCAACGGCGAGGGCATCGACTACGCCATGGAGGCCGGCCGGCACAGCGCCGAGGTGGTGGTGCAGGCCTTCGCCCGCAGCGACGACGCCGGGCGCGAGCGCGTGCTGCAGGCCTACCCGCGGATCATGAAGGACCAGCTCGGTGGCTACTACACGCTCGGGCGCGGCTTCGCCTCCCTGATCGGCCACCCCGAGATCATGCGGCTGGCGGTCAAGTACGGCCTGCCGCGGCGGACCCTGATGAGGCTCCTGCTCAAGGTGATGGCCAACCTCGCCGACGAGCACAGTCCCGCGCTGACCGACCGCGCCATCATGGCCCTCACCCGTCTGGTGCCCTCGTCATGACCGCCCGTGAGCGAGTGGGCGGGGCTGACCCTAGGATGAAGTCGCAGACCAACCGAAAGGGGTGCGTGGCGGGATGAGCATCAACCCGTATGTGCCGATCCTCTTCCTCTTCGCCCTCGGCATCGCCTTCGCCGTGGTGTCGGTGCTCGTCTTCGGCTTCATCGGCCCGAAGCGCTACAACCGGGCGAAGCTCGACTCCTACGAGTGCGGCATCGAGCCCAGCCCGGTCGCCCAGGGTGGGGGCCGCGTCCCGGTCAAGTACTACGTGACCGCGATGCTCTTCATCATCTTCGACGTCGAGTCGCTGTTCCTGCTGCCGTTCGCGGTGGCCTTCGACCGTCTGGGGCTCTTCGCCCTGGTCGAGATGGTGCTCTTCGTGCTGACCGTCTTCATCGCGTACGCCTACGTCTGGCGACGTGGCGGATTGGAGTGGGACTGACCCATGGGTGTGGAAGACAAGATCCCGTCGGGCATCGCCCTGACGACGCTCGAGGCCGTGGCCGGGCAGATGCTGCACCGGTCCATGTGGCCGGCGACCTTCGGCCTGGCCTGCTGCGCCATCGAGATGATGGCCTCGGGCGGCCCCGACTTCGACATCGCCCGCTACGGCATGGAGCGGTTCTCCGCGACGCCGCGGCAGGCCGACCTGATGATCGTCGCCGGCCGGTGCTCGCAGAAGTTCGCCCCCGTCGTGCGCCAGGTGTGGGACCAGATGCCCGAGCCCAAGTGGTGCATCGCCATGGGCGTCTGTGCCAGCTCCGGCGGCATGTTCAACAACTACGCGATCGTGCAGGGCGTGGACCACATCGTGCCGGTCGACGTCTACCTCCCCGGCTGCCCGCCGCGGCCGCAGATGCTGTTCAACGCCATCCTTACGCTGCACGACTACGTCAAGGCCTCGCCCCAGGGCGTCAACCGCGAGGAGGCGGCCCGGGCCGCGGAGCGGGCCGCCATGGAGGCGACCCCGCTCCACCTGCAGAAGGGTCTGCTGGCATGACCGACGACAAGCTCCCTGCCGAGGCGCAGGGCGAGGCCGCGCGCCGTCTGCCCGTCGACGGCGGGTCCCTGCGGCCCGTGGAGATGGGTCGCCGCCACGGCATGTTCGGCGGCTCGCGCGGCGGTGACACCTCCGGGTATGGCGGCCTGGTCTCCCCGGTGCTCTTCCCCGGGCAGTCCGACCGCCCCTACGGCTCGTACTTCGACCACGTCGCCGACACCCTCGAGAAGGCCCTGCTCGGCGGCTCCGCGTCGTTCGCCGAGGCCATCGACGCCGTGGTGATCGACCGCGGCGAGATGACCCTGCACGTGCGCCGCCAGCACCTGGCCGCCGTCGCGCAGGCGCTGCGCGACCACCCCGGCCTGCGCTTCGAGATGTGCACCGGCGTGTCCGGGGTCCACTACCCGCAGGTCGAGGGCGCCGAGCTGCACGCGGTCTACCACCTGCTCTCGCTCACCCACGGCTCGCGTCGCGTGCGCCTCGAGGTCAGCTGCCCCGACGCGGACCCCCACATCCCGTCCGTGACGAAGGTGTGGCCGGGAGCCAACTGGCACGAGCGCGAGACCTGGGACTTCTTCGGGATCGTCTTCGACGACCACCCGGCGCTGACCCGCATCATGATGCCGGACGACTGGCCCGGCCACCCCCAGCGCAAGGACTACCCCCTCGGCGGTGTCCCGGTGGAGTACAAGGGTGCCACCGTCCCGCCCCCCGACCAGCGGAGGTCGTACAACTGATGAGCACCGCACACAGCGAGTTCACGGCCACCGGCGGCGCCGGGCAGGACGAGGAGGGCTACGAGCTGACCTCGGTCGGCGGCGACTGGGACGACCTCGCCCAGGAGGCGATCGAGCACTCCGACGAGCGCATCGTCGTCAACATGGGCCCCCAGCACCCGTCCACGCACGGGGTGCTCCGCCTCATCCTCGAGCTGGACGCCGAGACGGTCACCGACGCCCGCGTCGGCATCGGCTACCTGCACACCGGCATCGAGAAGAACATGGAGTACCGCTCCTGGACCCAGGGCGTGACCTTCTGCACGCGCATGGACTACCTCACGCCGCTGTTCCAGGAGGCGGCCTACTGCCTCGCGATCGAGAAGCTCCTCGGCATCACCGACCAGGTCCCCGAGCGGGCCAACGTCATCCGGGTGCTGATGATGGAGCTCAACCGGATCGGCTCGCACCTGGTGTGCACCGGCACCGGCGGCATGGAGCTGGGCGCCACCACCGTGATGGAGTTCGGCTTCCGCGAGCGCGAGCGCATCCTGCGGTTCTTCGAGGCGGTCACCGGGCTGCGCATGAACCACGCCTACATCCGTCCCGGCGGCGTCATCCAGGACGTCCCCGCCGAGGCGATCCGCGACCTGCGCGCGGAGCTGCCCGACCTGCGCCGCGGCATCCACGAGCTGGAGCTGCTGATCAACGAGCAGCCCATCCTCAAGGGCCGCATGGAGAACGTCGGCTACCTCGATCTGACCGGCTGCATGGCCCTCGGCGTCACCGGCCCTATGCTCCGCGCGACCGGCTACCCCTATGACCTGCGCAAGGCCGAGCCCTACTGCGGCTACGAGACCTACGACTTCGAGGTGGCGACCTGGGACACGTCGGACGCCTACGGACGTCTGCGCCTGCGGTTCACCGAGATGTGGGAGTCGCTCAAGATCGTCGAGCAGTGCCTCGACCGCCTCGAGGCGACGCCCGGCCCGATCATGGTCGACGACAAGAAGATCGCGTGGCCGGCCCAGCTGGCCATCGGTGGCGACGGCATGGGCAACTCGCTCGAGCACATCCGCGAGATCATGGGCGAGTCGATGGAGTCCCTCATCCACCACTTCAAGCTGGTGACCGAGGGCTTCCGCGTGCCCGCGGGCCAGGCCTACCAGGCGGTCGAGTCGCCCAAGGGCGAGCTCGGCTGCCACCTCGTCTCCATGGGCGGCACCCGCCCGCACCGTGCGCACTTCCGCGACCCGGGATTCAACAACCTGCAGACCGTGGCTGCCATGTGCGAGGGCGCCCAGGTGGCCGAGGTCATCGTCGCCGTCGCCTCCGTCGACCCGGTGCTCGGAGGAGTGGACCGCTGATGTCAGCTTTCGATGCCCCCAACTACGGCACCCAGCCCAACCACCTCGAGCAGCCCTGGGAGCCCGAGGTCGCGGAGCGTCTGCGCACCGACGCGGCCGCCGTGGTCGCGCGCTACCCGCAGAAGCGCTCGGCGCTCCTGCCGCTGCTGCACCTGGTGCAGAGCGTGGACGGCTACGTCTCCACCCGCGGCATCGAGCTCGCGGCCGAGTTCGCCGGGGTGACGGCGGCCGAGGCGTCCGGCGTGGCCACCTTCTACACGCAGTACAAGCGGCACCGCAACGGCGACTACCTCGTCGGCGTGTGCACGAACTCCCTGTGCGCGGTCATGGGCGGCGACCAGATCTGGGACGACATCAGCGACTACCTCGGCGTGGGTCACGACGAGACGACGGCCGACGGCACGATCACGCTCGAGCGCCTCGAGTGCAACGCCGCGTGCGACTTCGCCCCTGTGGTGATGACCAACTGGGAGTTCTTCGACAACATGACGCCGCGGTCGACGCGCGAGCTCGTCGACGCGCTGCGTTCCGGTCAGGCCGTCCGCCCCACCCGCGGACCGGACCGCGTGCACACCTTCAAGGAGGTGTCGCGCGTGCTCGCCGGCTTCCTCGACGGGCACGCGGACGAGGGCCCCAGCGGTGGCGTCGCGACGATGCGTGGCCTGCGCATCGCCCGTGAGCACGGCTGGGACATGCCCTCGTCCGCCCGCGCGGGCGAGGAGGCCACCGGGCCCGTCCCCGGCGCCGACGGTGCCGGCAGCAGCGAGAGCGGCAAGGTCGACGCCCAGCCCGGACCGGGCGAGAAGCAGAGCTCCGCCGAGGCCGAGGCCGCCGCGGGCAAGAGCTCCGAGGCCAAGCATCCCGCGACGTCGCCCGTCGACGACCAGGCGTCCGCCGGCAACACCTCCGACCCCAAGGGGGACACCAAGTGACCACCACCGAGCTGACCCCCGTCCTCACCCGCACCTGGGACCAGGAGCGCTCGTGGACGCTGGCGACCTACGAGGCCAAGGCCGAGGGCTACCAGGCCCTGCGCAAGGCCCTGTCGATGGAGCCCGACGCCGTGCTGGGCGCGGTCAAGGACTCCAACATCCGCGGCCGCGGAGGCGCCGGGTTCCCCACGGGGCTCAAGTGGAGCTTCATGGCACCCCCGGACGGCGGACCCCGCTACATCGTGGTCAACGCGGACGAGTCGGAGCCGGGCACCTGCAAGGACATCCCGCTCATGATGGCGGCGCCCCACCACCTCATCGAGGGCCTCGCGATCGCCACCCACGCGGTGCAGGGCGAGCTGGGCTTCATCTACCTCCGTGGTGAGGTCGTCCACGTCTACCGCCGCCTGCTGCGCGCGGTGGAGGAGGCCCGCGCCGCGGGCTACCTCGGCGACAACGCCATGGGCACCGGCAAGCGGATCGACATCGTCGTCCACGCCGGCGCCGGCGCCTACATCTGCGGCGAGGAGACCGCCCTGCTCGACTCGCTCGAGGGTCGTCGCGGGCAGCCGCGCCTGAAGCCCCCCTTCCCCGGGGCTCAGGGGCTGTACGCCCGTCCGACCTCGGTCAACAACGTCGAGTCCATCGCCTCCGTGCCGGGCATCCTGCTGCACGGCCCCGAGTGGTTCAAGGGCATGGGCACCGAGAAGTCCGCCGGCCACGGCATCTTCTCCGTCTCCGGCCACGTCACCAGCCCGGGCCAGTTCGAGGCCCCCTTCGGCATCACCATGCGCGAGCTGATCGAGCTGTGCGGCGGCATGCGCGACGGGCGTCGCCTGAAGTTCTGGACCCCCGGCGGCTCGTCGACGCCGATCTTCACCGAGGAGCACCTCGACGTCCCGCTCGACTTCGACTCTGTCGCCGCCGCCGGCTCGATGCTCGGCACCCGCGCGCTGCAGGTGTTCGACGAGACCGTGTCCGTCGTGCGGGTCGTCTCCCGCTGGACCGACTTCTACCGACACGAGTCCTGCGGCAAGTGCACCCCCTGCCGCGAGGGCACCTGGTGGCTCAAGCAGATCATGGAGCGGCTCGAGGTCGGCCAGGGCCACGAGGGCGACATCGAGAAGCTCCTCGACATCTGCGACAACGTCCTGGGCCGCTCCTTCTGCGCGCTCGGCGACGCCGCCACCACGCCGATCTCCTCGGCCATCAAGCACTTCCGCGAGGAGTTCGAGGCCGGCATGCACACGCCGTGGTACGACCTCTTCCCGCCGGAGGCCTCCACTCTCTTCGCGAAGGAGACGGTGTCCCGATGACCGCCCCCACCACCAGCGCCGCCGACCTGGTCACGCTGACCATCGACGGTGTGGAGGTCCGCGCGCCCAAGGGCACGCTGATCATCCGGGCCGCCGAGCAGATCGGCATCCAGATCCCGCGCTTCTGCGACCACCCCCTGCTGGACCCGGCCGGTGCCTGCCGGCAGTGCCTCGTCGAGGTGGCGACGCCGGGGCGTGACGGCAAGATCGCTCCGATGCCCAAGCCCCAGGCGGCCTGCACCATGACGATCGCGCCGGGCATGGAGGTCAAGACCCAGCTGACCTCGCCCGTGGCCGAGAAGGCCCAGGACGGCGTGATGGAGCTGCTGCTCATCAACCACCCCCTGGACTGCCCGGTGTGCGACAAGGGTGGCGAGTGCCCGCTGCAGAACCAGGCGATGAGCAACGGGCGCGCCACCTCGCGCTTCGAGGATGTCAAGCGGACCTACGCCAAGCCCGTCAACATCTCCTCGCAGGTGCTCCTGGACCGTGAGCGGTGCGTCCTGTGCCAGCGGTGCACGCGCTTCTCGGAGCAGATCGCCGGAGACCCCTTCATCTCGCTGACCGAGCGCGGCGCGGCCTCGCAGATCGGCATCTACCAGGAGAAGCCCTTCCAGTCCTACTTCTCCGGCAACACCGTGCAGATCTGCCCGGTGGGCGCCCTCACGGGAGCGGCCTACCGGTTCCGGTCTCGACCGTTCGACCTCGTCTCCACCCCCGGCACGTGCGAGCACTGCGCGTCCGGCTGCTCCATCCGCACCGACCACCGCCGCGGCGTGGTCCTGCGCCGCCTCGCCTCCAACAACCCGGAGGTCAACGAGGAGTGGAACTGCGACAAGGGTCGCTGGGCCTTCCAGTACGCCACGCAGGCCGACCGCCTCGACATGCCGCTCGTGCGGCGCGAGGACGGGGAGCTGCACGTCGCCTCCTGGCCCGAGGCGCTCGCCGTCGCCGCGGCCGGGCTCGAGCGGGCCCGCAGCTCGGGCGTTCTGGTCGGCGGCCGGACCTCGATCCATGACGCCTACGCCTACAGCAAGTTCGCGCGGACGGTCCTCGGCACCAACTCGATCGACTTCCGGGCCCGTCCCCACTCCGTGGAGGAGGCCGAGTTCCTGGCGTCCCACGTGGCGCTCACGGCGCCCGACCACGGCGCGGTGACCTACGCGGACCTCGAGCAGGCCAAGGTCGTCCTCCTGGTGGGTCTGGAGCCCGAGGACGAGTCGCCCATCGTGTTCCTGCGCCTGCGCAAGGCCTTCCGCAAGAACCGCCTCAAGATCTACACCGTGGCGCCGTACGCCTCCCGGGGCACGACCAAGCTCGGGGGCACCGTCCTGCAGGCGGCGCCCGGCCTCGAGGGCGAGGTCCTCTCCGCGGTGCGTGACGCCCAGGGCGTCTTCGCCGACGCGGGCACCGCGCTGCGCGAGGCCGGCTCCGACGCCGTGATCCTCGTGGGCGAGCGGCTCGCGGCCACCTCGGGCGGCTACTACGCCGCGATGGACGTCGCCCGCGCCACCGGCGCTCGTCTTGCCTGGATCCCGCGCCGTGCCGGGGAGCGGGGGGCGCTCGAGACCGGCTGCCTGCCCGGCCTCCTGCCCGGCGGCCGTCCCGTCACCGCCGAGGGCCTTGCCTCCCTGGCGCAGACCTGGGACGACGCGACGCTGCCCACCGAGCCCGGCCTCGACACGTCGTCGATGCTGCGCGCAGCCGCCGACGGCGAGCTGGACGCCCTGGTGGTGGGCGGTGTCGACGCGGATGACCTGCCGGACCCGAGGACGGCCCGCGAGGGCCTCGAGCGCGCCTTCGTGGTGTCGCTGGAGCTGCGTGAGTCCTCGGTGACGCGGCTCGCCGACGTCGTGCTGCCCGTCGCCGCCTTCTCCGAGAAGTCCGGCGCGTTCCTCGACTGGGAGGGCCGCGTGGGTCCGTTCCAGGCGGCGATCGAGACCGAGCTGATGAGCGACTACCGCGTCCTCGACCTCCTGGCCGGGGAGCTGGGCTCCTACCTCGGGGCCCGCACCTTCGCCCAGGTCGAGCGCGAGATGCACCGCCTCGGCCCCTGGACGGGCGCGCGGACGGGCGTCAACCCGGTGGCCCCCGTGGCTCCGGGCCGCACCGGCTCGGGCCGCGCGGTCCTCGCGACCTGGCACGAGCTGCTCGACGGCGGCTCGCTGCAGGACGGCGAGCCCTACCTCGCCGGCACGGCCGTCGAGCCCGTGGCTCGCATGTCCGTCGCCACCGCCGAGGCCGCAGGCCTGGCCGAGGGCGAGGTCGTCACCGTGCAGTCCGACGCCGGGACCGTGACCTACCCCGTCCGGATCACCGAGGACATGGCCGACCACGTCGTGTGGATCCCCACCAGCTCCGCGGGCCAGTCGGTCCGCTCTCGCCTCGTCGCCGACAACGGCGACGTCGTCACGCTGACGAAGGGTGTTGCGCAGTGAGCACTTTCCCGACCCTCGCGGCCACCGCCCTCGGGGGCGCCAACCGGCTCGCGACGGAGCTGGCCCCCGGCGGCACCTACCGCGCGGACTTCAGCGACACCCCCTGGTGGCTGACGCTGATCAAGGCCCTGCTCGTGTTCGTCTACCTGCTGCTCAGCGTCGTCGTGGTGATCTGGTTCGAGCGCCGCATCGTGGGATTCCTCCAGCAGCGTCCAGGTCCCAACCGGTTCGGCCCGGGCGGCATCTTCCAGACCCTCGCGGACGGCTTCAAGCTGGTGTGGAAGGAGACGTTCACGCCGGCCAACGCCGACAGGTTCATGTACAACCTGGCGCCCATCATCGCGGGGTCGACGGCGTTCGTCGGGTTCTCGATCATCCCCCTGGCGGGCGAGGTCAACCTCTTCGGCCACCGCACGCCCCTGCAGCTGACCGACGGCCCCGTCGCGGTGCTGCTGGTGCTCGCGGCCGGGTCGATCGCCGCCTACGGCTTCATCCTCGCCGGCTGGTCCAGCGGGTCGACCTATCCGCTCCTCGGTGGCCTGCGCTCCACCGCCCAGGTGATCTCCTACGAGATCGCGATGGGTCTCTCCCTCGTCGCGGTGTTCCTGTATGCCGGATCCATGTCCACCTCGGAGATCGTCGCCAAGCAGGCGAGCCTGTGGTTCCTGATCCCGGCGATCTTCTCGTTCATCGTCTACGTCATCTGCATGTTCGGCGAGACCAACCGCCTGCCGTTCGACCTCGCCGAGGGCGAGGGCGAGATCGTCGGTGGCTACCACACCGAGTACTCCGGCATGAAGTTCGGGATGTTCTTCCTCGGCGAGTACGTCAACATGTTCACGGTCTCGGCCCTGGCCACCACGCTCTTCCTGGGCGGCTGGCAGGCACCGCCGCCGCTGACGCTGATCAACGACGGCATGCTCAACCACGGCTGGTGGGGGCTGCTGTGGTTCACCCTCAAGCTGTGGGGCTTCATGTTCTTCTTCGTGTGGGTGCGCGGCACCCTGCCCCGCACGCGCTACGACCACTTCATGGCCTTCGGCTGGAAGCTCCTGATCCCGCTCACCCTGGTGTGGGTCATGGCTGTCGCCTTCGTGCGCGCCGCCATGCTCGGTCACCTCGGCGACACCGCGATCACCGCCTTCGGTCGGTCGTTCTACGTCTCCCTGCTGATCATCATCGGGGTCTTCCTCCTGGGAGCGGTCGTGGCGACCTGGCTGATCGAGAGCCGCAACGAGTCCCGTCGCGAGGCCGCGCGCCCCGAGCAGCCCGCCGAGATCGACCCCTTCGCCGGTGGCCACCCCGTGCCGCCGATGCCCGGCCAGACGCTGCGCGAGCCCACGCTCTCGAGCCACCGCACGGTGACCGCCGCTCCGGCCACCGGCCGCAGCTCCGCGAACGACCACGAGGAGGACCACCGTGGCTGACTCCAAGCCCGAGCCCGGCAGCTCGCTCGACCCCGCGTCCCGCACGGGCGGCGAGGTCAGCCGTGAGCACCGCGCCGCGCAGGACGAGCGCCCCAGGGCCAACCCCCTGATCGAGGCATTGGGCCCGCAGGCCGGCTTCGGCGTGAGCCTGCGGACCTTCTTCCGCAAGCGCTACACCGAGGAGTACCCCGAGGTGAAGCGCCCCACCGCGGCGCGCTTCCACGGCCGTCACCAGCTCAACCGCCACCCTGACGGCCTCGAGAAGTGCGTCGGGTGCGAGCTGTGCGCGTGGGCCTGCCCGGCGGACGCAATCCTCGTCGAGGGCGCTGACAACACCGAGGAGGCGCGGTTCTCGCCCGGCGAGCGCTACGGCCGCGTCTACCAGATCAACTACCTGCGCTGCATCTTCTGCGGCCTGTGCATCGAGGCCTGCCCGACCCGCGCGCTCACGATGACCAACTTCTACGAGCTGGCCGACCACACCCGCGGCGAGATGATCTTCGAGAAGCACCAGCTGCTCGCCCCCGTGCAGGAGGGCATGATCGCCGCCCCGCACCCGATGGTGGAGGGCATGGAGGAGCGCGACTACTTCCGGGGTCGGGTCACCAAGGCCACCCCCGCGCAGCAGTCCTGGGTGGACGAGCACGAGGCCCACCCGGCCGACGGCACGGCGCCCACCGGCGACCCCGTCGAGGGCGTCGACACGATCAGCTCCGGCCGGCAGGCCACCCGAGACTCGGTGAAGGGAGTCCGGCGATGACCTCCAGCGGCGAGGCCGTCTTCTTCTGGATCTCGTCGATCGTCTGCGTGCTCGCGGCGCTCGGCCTGGTCTTCGCCCGCAAGGCGGTCTACGCCGCCATGAGCATGGCCGTGATCATGGTCAACCTCGGCGCCATCTACCTCGCCCAGGGGGCTGACTTCCTCGGCATCGTCCAGGTCGTCGTCTACACCGGCGCCGTGATGATGCTCTTCCTGTTCGTCCTGATGATGATCGGCGTCGACTCGGCGGACTCGACGGTGGAGACCCACAAGGGGATCCGCGTCTGGGGCGTGCTGCTGGGCCTCGGCCTCGGCGCGCTGCTGATCGCCGTCATCGGCCAGTCCCGGCTGCCCGCCCCCGTCGGCCTGGACGAGGCCAACGCCGGCGGCAACGTCAACGGCCTCGCGGACCTGATCTTCGGGCCGTACGTCTGGACCTTCGAGCTCACGTCCGCCCTCCTGATCACCGCGGCCCTGGCGGCCATGGTGCTCGCCCACCGCGAGCGCCTCATCCCCAAGACGACGCAGCGGGTCTACGCGGAGCGGCGGTTCAAGACCGGTCGGTTCCCCGCCGGCAAGCCGGCGCCCGGTGTCTACGCCCGGCACAACGCCGTCGACACCCCCGCCCTCCTGCCGGACGGCACCCCGTCCGAGCTGTCCGTCTCCGCCGTGCTGGAGGCCCGGGACCAGGTGGCGCAGCCCGGCCAGTTCGAGGACATCGAGCACGCCATCGAGCGCGAGATCGAGGAGGGGCGCACCCGATGAGCCTCATGAACTACATCTACCTGGCGACGATCCTGTTCAGCCTCGGCGCGGTGACCGTGCTGGTGCGACGCAACGCGATCATCGTCTTCATGGGCGTCGAGCTCATGCTCAACGCAGCCAACCTCGCCTTCGTGACGTTCGCGCGCATGCACGGCACGCTCGAGGGCCAGGCCATCGCTCTGTTCGTGATGGTGGTGGCGGCGGCCGAGGTCGTGGTCGGCCTGGCCATCATCATGTCCATCTTCCGCGCGCGCCGGTCGGCCTCGGTCGACGACGCCAACCTGCTGAAGCTGTAAAGGAGCGACTGGCGTGACTCTGCTCAGTACCTCGGCCCTCCTCGCCGCGGAGGGCGCTGCCCCCGTGGTGGAGGCGACCGACGTCGCGTCCTGGGGGTGGTTGCTCATCGCCCTCCCGCTCCTCGGCGCTGCGCTCCTGCTCGTCGGCGGACGGATGACCGACAGGTTCGGCCCCGGCCTGGCCACCCTGCTGTCCTGGGGATCCTTCGCCGTCGGCCTGATGATCTTCCTGCAGATGCTCGGGGCCGACCCCGAGCAGCGGTCCATGACCAAGGACCTGTGGCACTGGGTGCCGGCGGGCGGCTTCGACCTGAAGGCCGGGATCCTGCTCGACCCGCTCTCGATCGCGTTCGTCCTGCTCGTGACCTTCGTCGGATCGCTCATCCACGTCTATTCGCTCGGCTACATGGAGCACGACCCCGACAAGCGCCGGTTCTTCGCCTACCTCAACCTGTTCGTCGCGGCGATGCTCACCCTCGTGCTCGGCAACTCCTACCTGATGCTCTTCGTCGGGTGGGAGGGCGTCGGCCTGGCGTCCTACCTGCTCATCGGCTTCTGGAACTGGAACCCGCCGTACGCCTCGGCCGCCAACAAGGCCTTCATCGCCAACCGGGTCGGCGACGTGGGCATGATCGTCGCGATGATGGCGATGTTCGCCGCCTTCGGGACGGTGTCCTTCGCCGGCGTCGACGCGGGCGTCCAGCACGCCAGCCCCGCCCTGCTGACCTTCATCGGCCTGGCCCTGCTGCTGGCGGCCTGCGGCAAGTCGGCACAGTTCCCGCTGCAGTCCTGGCTCGGTGACGCCATGGCCGGTCCCACCCCGGTGTCCGCCCTGATCCACGCGGCGACGATGGTCACCGCCGGCGTCTACCTGGTGGTCCGGTCGCACGCGATCTTCAACGCGGCGCCGAACGCCCAGCTCGCCGTCACGATCGTCGGAGCCATCACGCTGACGCTCGGCGCGATCATCGGCTGCGCCAAGGACGACATCAAGAAGGCCCTGGCCGCATCGACGATGTCCCAGATCGGCTACATGATGCTCGCCGCGGGCCTGGGCCCGGTGGGCTACGCCTTCGCGATCTTCCACCTGCTGACGCACGGCTTCTTCAAGGCCGGGATGTTCCTCGGGGCCGGCTCGGTCATGCACGGCATGGGGGACCGGGTCGACATGCGCACCTTCGGCAACCTGTCCGGCAAGATGCCGACCACCTGGCTCACCTTCGGTGCCGGCTGGCTGGCCATCATCGGCTTCCCGTTCCTGTCGGGCTTCTGGTCCAAGGACAAGATCATCGAGGCCGCGTTCATCGGCGAGGGCTGGCGACCCTGGGTCTTCGGCTCGGTCACCATGCTCGTCGCGGGGCTGACCGCGTTCTACATGTCCCGCCTGTTCTTCATGACCTTCCAGGGCCGCCGCCGCTGGCTGGCGCAGGACCACCCGCACGAGTCCCCGGCCACCATGACGGTGCCGATGATCATCCTCGCCATCGGCTCGGTCGCGCTCGGCTTCGTCCTCAACTTCTTCGGCTTCACCCACTGGCTCGAGCCGGTCGTCGGCGGGCACGGCGAGGAGCACCCGGTCCTCCCGGTCCTCGCGATCACCCTCCTGACCCAGCTGCTCATGGTGATCGGCGTGGCCGTCGCCTGGATGAAGTACTGGCGCGACGAGGTGCCCGTCGTGGCACCCCGCGGCTCGGTCCTCACCCGCGCTGCGCGTCGCGACTTCTACCAGGACGACGTCAACGACGGCCTGTTCGTCCGGCCCGGCAACGGCCTCATCAGCGGCCTGCGCTCGGCGGACAAGAACGGCGTCGACGGCGGGGTGCTGGGGCTCGGCGAGGTCGTCGAGGCCACGTCCAACGGCGTCCGCAAGCTGCAGAACGGCTTCGTTCGCTCCTACGCCCTGACGATGCTCGCCGGCGTCGTCGCGATCCTCCTTGCTCTGTGGGTGGTGCAGTGATGTCCAACGTCCCCTGGTTGACCGCGATGCTGGTGATTCCCCTCGTGGGATCGCTGGTCGTGGCCTGCCTCCCGTCCTCTCTCGCGAGCAAGGCCAAGCAGGTCGCGCTGGGCTTCTCGCTCGTGACCCTGGTGGTCGGGATCGTCGCGGCGCTGCGCTTCGACACCGACTCGAGCGCGCTGCAGCTCACCGAGCAGCACCAGTGGATCCCGTCCTTCGGCGTGTCCTACGCCGTGGGGGTCGACGGCATCTCGCTGAGCCTGATCCTCATGTCCCTCGTCCTCGCCCCGGTGTGCATCCTGGCCGCCTGGCACGACGCGCCCGAGGGCGGCAGCAGGGAGAAGACCTACTTCGCGCTGCTGCTGTCGCTGGTGCCGTTCATGGTGGGCGTCTTCGCCGCGACCGACGTCTTCCTGTTCTACGTGTTCTTCGAGGCCATGCTGGTCCCGGTCTACTTCCTCGTGGCCGGCTACGGCGGAGCCCGCCGCCGCCAGGCCGCGCTGAAGTTCCTGCTGTTCTCGCTGGCCGGCGGCCTGGTCATGCTCGTGGCCCTGATCGCGCTGTACGTCCACGGCCCCGGTGGCGCCGACGGCTTCATGATCACCCGCCTGGTCGGGCTCGAGATGAGCCCGATGGCCGAGCGCCTGATGTTCGTGGGCTTCTTCATCGCCTTCGCGATCAAGGCCCCGATGTGGCCGCTGCACACCTGGCTGCCCGACACGGCCGAGGAGGCCACCCCGGCCACCTCCACGCTGCTCGTCGGTGTCCTGGACAAGATCGGCACCTTCGGGATGCTGCGCTTCTGCCTCCCCTTCTTCCCGGACGCGTCCCGCTGGGCCGCCCCGGCGATCCTGGTGCTGGCCCTGATCTCGATCTTCTACGGCGCCTTCCTCGCGATCGGCAGCAAGGACATGCTGCGGCTGATCTCCTACACCTCGATCAGCCACTTCGGCTTCATCGTGCTGGGGATCTTCGCCTTCACGATCACCGGCGGCAACGGCTCGGCGCTCTACATGGTCAACCACGGCTTCACCACCGCGGCGCTCTTCCTGATCGTGGGCATGCTGATCCGCCGTGGTGGCAGCGCCAAGATCCCGGCCTACGGCGGCTGGCAGCGGGTCACCCCGGCCCTGGCCGGGTGCTTCCTGGTCGCGGGTCTCTCCGGTCTGGCCCTGCCGCCCCTCGGAGCCTTCGTGTCCGAGTACCTCGTCCTCGTCGGGACCTACCAGCGGCACCACGTGATCGGCGGCATCGCCGCGGTCGCGGTCATCCTCGCGGCGCTCTACATCCTGCTGATGTACCAGCGCGTGTTCACCGGCCCCCGGCCCGAGGGTGTCGACCGGGTCCGTGACCTGACCGGCCGCGAGAAGGTCGTCATCGTGCCGCTGATCGCGAGCTTCCTCGTGCTCGGCCTGTGGCCGAAGCCCGCGCTGGACGTCGTCAACCCGGCCATCACCAAGACCCTGCAGACGGTCGGCATCGCCGACCCCGCGCCGTCGACCGGCGCGCAGGCCACCTCCGAGGGGAGTGCCAAGTGAGTGCGTTGGTCAGCAGCCTGGTGGCTGTGACCGGACTGTCCGGTATGCCGCAGGCCGTCCTGCCTGCCGCGGACTTCCAGGTGACGTCCATCGACTACGCGGCCGTGTCGCCCGTCCTCGTCGTGGCGATCGCCGCGCTGGTCGGTGTGCTCGTGGAGGCCTTCGTCAAGCGCGAGCTGCGCTACCGTGTGCAGGTCGTCGTGGCGCTGCTGGGTCTGCTCGGCGCCTTCGCCGCCCTCGTGACGTGCGCCAACGACGGCTGGGTCTCGACCGCCGCGGGTGCCGTCGTGGTCGACGGGCCGACGCTCCTGATCCAGGGTGCGCTGCTGATCCTCGGTGTGATGAGCGTCCTGACGATGGCCGAGCGGTTCGACTCGTCCGCGCCGGACGCGTTCACGCAGTCCGCGTCGTCCGCCCCCGGCTCGCACGGGGAGTCGATGGCCCTGCGTCTCGGCGCCACCACCACCGAGGTCTTCCCCCTCACGATGCTGTCCATGGTCGGCATGCTGCTCTTCCCGGCAGCCGGTGACCTGGTCGTGATGTTCGTGGCGCTGGAGGTCCTCTCGCTCCCGCTGTACGTCCTCGCCGGGCTGGCCCGCCGCCGCCGCCTGCTGTCGCAGGAGGCCGCGCTGAAGTACTTCCTGCTGGGTGCGTTCTCGTCCGGGTTCTTCCTGTTCGGCGCCGCCCTGCTCTACGGCTACTCGGGCACCGTGCGGCTGGCGGGCATCTCCCGCGCCATCGGCACGACGATCGGCATGGAGGGGCTCCTGCTGCCGGGTGCCTTCTTCCTCATGGTGGGTCTGCTCTTCAAGGTCGGCGCCGTGCCGTTCCACTCGTGGACGCCGGACGTCTACCAGGGCGCCCCGACGCCGGTCACGGGCTTCATGGCCGCCTGCACCAAGCTGGCGGCGTTCGGCGCCCTGCTGCGCCTGCTCTACGTCGGCCTCGCCGGCGACCGGTGGTCCTACCTGCCGGGCCTGTGGGTCGTCGCGATCCTGACGATGGTGGTCGGTGCCGTCCTGACGGTCACGCAGACCGACATGAAGCGGCTGCTCGCCTACTCCTCCATCGCCCACGCCGGCTTCATCCTGGTCGGGGTGCTGTCGTTCGACCGCAGCGGCGTGATCGGCACGATCTTCTACCTCGTGGCCTACGGCTTCATGACCATCGCGGCGTTCGCCATCGTCTCCCTGGTCCGCCGTGGCGGGTCCGAGGCGACCACGATCTCGCAGTGGTCCGGGCTCGGACGCAGGCACCCGGTGACGGCCGCGGTGTTCAGCTTCCTCATGCTGGCCTTCGCGGGCATCCCGCTGACGTCGGGCTTCACCGCGAAGTTCGCCGCGTTCTACCCCGCCGTCGCCCACGGTGGGGGCATGGGCACCGTCCTCGCCGTCGTCGGCGTCCTGTGCTCGCTCGTCACCGCGTTCGCCTACCTGCGGGTGGTGGGTGCGCTCTGGCACGGCGACCGCGACGGCTTCACGGCCGAGGTCGTCATGCCGTCCGTGGGGAGCACCATCGCCATCGCCCTCGGCGTGACGGTCACCCTGGTCCTCGGAGTCTTCCCGACCCCGCTGCTGGACCTGGCCGGACGTGCGGCCACGTTCCTCCCATGACGGGCATGCCGCTTCCCGTCGGGACGCCCGCCGAGGGCGCCCCGACCGTCGCCCTGGCCACGATGCCGGGGGCGAGCCCCGAGCTCATGGACCGGCTCACCTCGGGGCTGCAGTCCGTCGAGGCCCGGATCCGGGCCGAGGTCGACCACGAGGACCCCTTCATCGCCGGGGCCTCCGCGCACCTGCTGTCGGCGGGCAAGCGGTTCCGTCCCATCCTCACGCTGCTCGCCGCCGAGCTGGGCGGCGGCTTCAGCCGCGACGTCGAGACCGCCGCCGCGGCCGTGGAGCTGACCCACCTGGCGAGCCTCTACCACGACGACGTCATGGACGAGGCCGAGATGCGCCGCGCGGTGGTGTCCGCCAACGCCGCCTACGGCAACTCCACGGCGATCCTCGTGGGGGATCTCCTCTTCGGGACCGCGTCCAAGATGATCGCCGAGCTCGGGCCCCTCGGGGTCCGCATCCAGGCCGAGACCTTCGTGCGCCTGTGCTCGGGCCAGATCCGTGACGACCGCGCCTGCCCCGAGGGGACGGACCCGGTCGACTACTACCTCGGCGTGCTCGAGGACAAGACCGGGGTGCTCATCGCCACCGCGGCGCGCTACGGCGCCATGTTCTCCGGGGCGGGGGAGGAGGCCGAGCGCATCCTCGAGGCCTACGGCGAGAAGCTCGGTGTCGCCTTCCAGCTGGCCGACGACCTGCTGGACATCACCTCTGACGACTCCGGCAAGGAGCCCGGCACCGACCTGCGCGAGGGTGTCGACACCCTGCCGGTGCTCTACGTCAAGGCGTCCACCGACCCCGCCGACGCCCGTCTGCAGGAGCTGCTGTCCTCGGACCTGCGCACCGACGCCCAGGCGCACGCCGAGGCCCTGGGGCTGCTGCGCACCCACCCGGCGCTGGATCGCGCCCAGGCCTACACCCGTCAGGTCGCCGAGGAGGCCCAGCGAGTCCTGGACCCGCTGGGCGACGGCGAGGCGGTCCGGGCCCTCCGTGCTCTCGCGGCCAGCGTGGTGGACCGCGAGGTCTAGCCCTACCTGTCGGTAGGCCGGTGAGGACAATCACGCCCCAGGAGGGGCGGCCGCGCCCTAGAGTGCGCTCATGACCGCCTCCGCCCCGGCCCGGGACCTGCGCGCCGACGAGCTGCGTCTCGCCCTCGCCGGACGGGAGGCGCCGTTCGCCGTCGTCGACCTCGATGCGTGGGACGCCAACGCCCAGGACCTGCTGCGACGGGCCGGGCGGCTGCCCGTCCGGCTCGCGACGAAGTCGGTGCGATGTCGTGCCCTGGTGGAGCGGGCCCTCTCCCGGGGATTCAGCGGCGTCCTGACCTACAGCCTCGACGAGGCACTGTGGCTCGCCGACCAGGGGGTCGACGACCTGCTCGTGGCCTACCCGCCGGTCGGTCTCGACTCGCTCTCGCGCCTCGCCACGCACCCCCGTCGCGACACGGTGACCGTGATGATCGACCACCCCGATCACGTCACGCGTCTCGCCGCGGTGGTGCGAGAGGCCTCGGCCGGCCCGATCCGCGTGTGCCTGGACCTCGACGCATCGCTGAGGATCGGCCCCGTGCACCTGGGGGTGCGACGCTCCTGCCTGCGGACCCCCGAGGCCGCCGCGGCCGCCGCGCGGGCGGTCCTCGCCCGCCCCGAGCTGCGCCTGGTCGGCGTCATGTCCTACGACGCCCAGGTCGCCGGGCTCCAGGACAGCTCGCCCGCGGTCCGGCTCGTCAAGGCGGCGTCGGTCCGCGAGCTCCTGGGACGTCGTGCGGCGGTGGTGACCGCCGTCGAGGACGTGCTGGGTCACCCCCTCGAGCTGGTCAACGGCGGCGGCACGGGCAGCCTGCACCTCTTCGCCGACGGACCCGGCCACCACCGAGCTGGCGGCCGGCTCAGGACTGATGTCACCGCGCCTATTCGACGGCTACGACGCCTTCCGCCACCGGCCCGCGGCGTGGTTCGTGCTCCCGGTGGTGCGGCGACCCGCGAGGCGCGTGGCGACGTGCTTCTCCGGGGGCTATGCCGCCAGCGGCGCGGCGGGACGCGACCGGCTGCCGAGCCCGGTGTCGCCATACGGCCTCCCGCTGCTCGGGGCCGAGGGCGCCGGGGAGGTCCAGACGCGCGTGACCGGACGAGCCGCCGAGGACCTGCGGATCGGCGACCACGTGTGGTTCCGGCACGCCAAGGCCGGCGAGCTGTGCGAGCGCGTGGACCGGCTGCTGCTGGTCAGCGGGACAGAGGTGGTCGACGAGGTGCCGACCTATCGCGGCAAGGGGAGGGCCTTCGGATGAGCACGTGGACCAACTGGAGCGGCAACCAGAGCTGCCGACCCGCGCGGGTCCTCACCCCCGTGGGGGTGGACGAGGTGGCGCAGGTCATGGCCGACGCCGCTCGAGACGGGCTGCGGGTCAAGCCGATCGGGGCCGGGCACTCGTTCACCGCCATCGGCCTCACCGACGGCGTCCAGGTCAGCCTCGACGCGCACACCGGGCTGGTCGCCGTCGACCGGGACTACGGCCGGGTGCGGGTGCGTGCCGGGACGCGCCTGTGCGACCTCAACGCGCTCCTGGAGGCGCAGGGGCTGGCCATGGCCAACCTCGGCGACATCGACCGGCAGTCCGTCGCGGGCGCGCTGTCGACCGGCACCCACGGCACCAGGCCACCCTGCCCGGGCTGGCCGGCCTCGTGGAGGCGCTGGAGATCGTGACCCCGGACGGGCGCGTGCGCCGGTGCGACCGGCAGCGTGACCCGGACCTGTTCCACGCGGCGGGCGTCGGGCTGGGCGCCCTCGGCATCGTCACCGAGGTGACGCTCGCGTGCGTACCGGCCTTCCGCATCGAGGCGCGGGAGGAGCCGGCCGGCCTGAGCGCCGTGCTCGCGCAGCTGGACGAGCACGTCGACGGGCACGACCACTTCGAGATGTTCTGGTTCCCGCACACCGACCGGGTCCTCGCCAAGCACAACCGGCGCCTGGCCCCCGACGACACCTCCGGCAAGGCCCTTCCGCGCTGGCGCTACCTGCTGGACGACCAGCTGCTGTCCAACGGTGTCTTCGACCTGACCTGCCGGCTGTCGGCGCGCGTGCCCGCCACCACGCGGCCCATCAACGCCGTCGCGAGCCGGGCCCTGTCGGCCCGCACCTACACGGACTCCTCCTACCGGGTGTTCGCCAGCCCGCGGACGGTCCGCTTCACCGAGAGCGAGTATGCCGTGCCGCGTGCCGCCCTCCCGGAGGTGCTGCGGGACCTGGACCGGTTCATCGAGCGCTCGCGCGAGCACGTGGCCTTCCCGGTGGAGATCCGGTTCGCCGCCGCCGACGACGCGTGGCTCTCGACGGGCTACGAGCGGGCCAACGCCTACGTCGCCGTCCACCACCACCGCTCGGTCGACCCCCGCCGCTACTTCGCGGCCTTCGAGCAGGTCGTCGCCGCCCACGACGGTCGCCCGCACTGGGGCAAGATGCACACGCTCGGCGTCGACCGGCTGCTCGAGCTCTACCCCCGGCTCCCGGACTTCCTGCGGCTGCGCGACGAGCTCGATCCCGACCGGCTGCTCGGCAACGACTACCTCACCCAGGTCCTCGGCAGGTGACGCCAGCAGGGTGGCGCCACGGGGCGCCGGGCGCACGCGGGTAGTCTGGGCGCGGCGGGGCCGTCCCGTCCCGGACCGCTGGAGGACCCCGCACGCATGTCGACCGTCGAGGTGGCGCACCCCGCCGCACCCCACGGCCACGGCGGCGGTCGCGCCCGTCGGGGCGTTCGTGCCACGTGGTCCCGGGCCACCCGCGAGGAGCGGGGCGTGGGACTCGCCTCGCTGGGTCTCGTGCTGTGGTTCCTGGTGCGGGTGCGGTCGGGGGCCGACCTCTACGACGGCTCGCACGTCATCGCCCTCGCGCAGCGCATCGCCCAGGGCGACCGGTTGTTCGCCGACGAGATGAACGCGCAGGCCGTCGGCTCCGCCGCCGGGGCGCCGTTCGTGTGGGCGTGGACGCACCTGTTCGGGCAGGCCTACCTCGTCCTGGCCTACCGCTACTGCTACATCGTGGTGGCCGTCCTGGTCGGTGTGCTGTGCTACCGCGCCCTGCGCACGCGGTTGCGCCCGCTCGTCGCGTTCCCCGCCGTGGCGGGAGCGTTGATGGTGACGAGCTACCACGTGGTCGGGCTGTCCTACAACACCGTCCCCACGCTGGCCATGGTCGTCCTCACCTGCTGCGGCCTCGCGGCGGTGCTGGGCCCCGGGGCGAGCGCCCGGCGCTGGGTGGTGCCCGTCGGACTGACCGCCCCCCTCGGCGCGGTCAGCCTGCAGTCCCTGCTCCCCGC
Source organism: Arsenicicoccus sp. UBA2120 (assembly GCF_002330965.1). Lineage (NCBI taxonomy): Bacteria > Bacillati > Actinomycetota > Actinomycetes > Micrococcales > Intrasporangiaceae > Arsenicicoccus > Arsenicicoccus sp. UBA2120. The sequence continues at coordinate 122 of NZ_DCYC01000090.1, read as the reverse complement.
CGTGGGGCTCAGCCTGCTCGTGCTCGTCGTGCTCCTGTGGCGGGGGGGGGGGCGCGGCGCCGTGCTCTGGCTCGTCGGGGCCGCCCCGGGGGGCACCCCCCCCCCGCCGGCCTACCGCCGCT